>JASFGF010000149.1:0-6932 GCA_050123915.1 Desulfobacterales bacterium
CTGTCTGCGGTCACAGTTTTGGAGAACTCTCGGCCCTTTGCGCCGCCGGCTGGATCGATCTGGAGTCATTTCTTTCTCTTGCCATCACCCGAGGCCGTTTGATGGCCAAGACTGAGGATAGCAATCATCACAACCATGGGGGCATGCTGGCCGTTAAAGCCCCGCTGAACGAACTTGAAAAACTCATCAAAGACACAACAACCGATGTTATACTGGCCAATCGGAACAGTCCCACACAGGGTGTTTTGGCCGGGTCGTTGGACGCCATCACCATCGCTGAAGAAAAATGTAAAGAAAAAGGATTTAGAACTGTTCGGCTTCCGGTCTCTGCTGCATTTCACAGCCCTTTTGTTCAACACGCCAAAAAACCTTTTTCCAAGGCCATTGAAACCATCGACTTCTTACCGTCTGATATTCCGGTATTTTCCAATACCACGGGTTCCTCCTATCCCGCTGATCCTGAAAAAGCCAGGCAATTACTGGGCGACCATCTGTTGTCACCGGTGGATTTTGTCAGCGAAATCAGAAATTTATTCAATATGGGCGTGCGAACCTTTGTTGAAGTTGGGCCCAAATCGGTTCTGACCGGTCTCGTAACATCAATCCTTAAGGGTCAAAATTTTAAGGCTGTCTCTATAGACAAGTCTTTTGGAAAACCATCGGGAATCACAGATCTTGCCCAAACACTCGCTCTTGTTGCATCTCTCGGCCATTTTGTGGCCCTGAGCGCCTGGGACCCCCAGGATGGAGATGTGACAAAACAGCGGATGAGCATATTGCTCTCGGGTGTCAATTATAGAAATCAGACATCGGGGACCAGGGGGCAGGGGTCAGGGATCAGGGATCAGAAGTCAGAAGCCAAAAAATACGAATTAGAAAATAAAATACCGGTTATAAAAACTGAACATAACACACCATCGGAGCAACCAGGGATCAGACCGAAACATCGGAAAATTCGCTCTCAAAACATACAAAACAACACAAACGCCATGAAAACGAAACCACCACAAAACAATATCATGCTGGATGCATTTCAGGTATTGCAGGACGGCCTGAAATCCATGCAGGCTCTTCAAAAGCAGACCGCCGAAACCCATCAAAAGTTTTTGGAAACCCAAACCCAGGCGACAAAAACCCTTCAGCATATGATGGAAAGCACCCAGAGACTGGTTGAAGGGTCTTTGGGAATTCAAACGGATAGAATCACGTCCCGTGTTCCCGTTGAATCCATAAAAGAAAATTTACATGATGCCAAAACATCACCGGATGTTTTTACGGACAAGACCAGCGACCCTGTAACTTCCGAAGTTCAAGCCTCCCAACAGAGTCTGGCGGATCATTTCAATGTGCCTGATATCTCTGACACGCTGCCGTCTGAATCCATGGTTGAAACACCCCTTATACAAGCCACTGCCAAAGACCCTGAGCCAACCCATGACGGTCAAAAAAACATCGAAAATCTCCTGCTGAACACCGTCAGTCAGTTGACCGGATACCCCGTTGAAATGCTCGCTTTGGACATGGATATCGAAGCCGATCTCGGCATCGACTCCATCAAGCGGGTAGAGATCCTTTCGGCACTGGAAGAAAAAATGCCCGACCTGCCCACCGTCTCGCCCGATGTCATGGGCACCCTCAAAACACTGGGGCAGATCGTCAGCTACCTTTCCGGAACCTCAACATCCCAAAAACCGGAAATTGAAATATCTGCTTCACCGTCTGTTTCTCATGAAGCGCCCATCCGGGAACCCTTAGAACCCTTATCACAACAACGTTATGATTTTGCTCCGGAATACCTGGAGAAAAACATTGGCAGAAAAGTTGTATCCACTGCTGAAAAACCGTTCGTTCAAGGGGATGTTTTAGCCCTGCCTCCTGGACGGATCGTATATGTTACGGACGATAACGCCGGTCTATCACAGGCCATTGTCGATCAATTCAAATCACAGAACATCTCTGCCGAAATCATACCAATAGATATGTGCTTCCAGGGGGTGGACGATGAGCCGCGCTTAACACATGTCGGTGGTCTGATCATTGTTGCGGAACATGTGTCGCAGGATGACAGCCTTTTAAAACATGCATTTTCTCTGTCAAAATCCCTCGGTCCGGATCTTCTGGATTCTGCCGAAAAAGGGGGCGCCCTGTTTGCCACCGTCACCCGCCTTGACGGCGCTTTTGGCTTCAAAGGTCTCGGGATCGACCATCCCGTCCAGGGGGGTCTTGCCGGTCTGGTAAAGACCGCTGCCATTGAATGGGAAAATGTCCGTTGCCGGGCGTTTGACATTTCGCCCCTTTGGCAGGACCACGCCACCATTGCAAAAAACCTTGTATCCGAGCTCTTGTATGCAGATGCGACAGACCCGGTGGAAGTGGGCCTGGATTCGGATTCAAGATGGATGATAGACATTGAATCCATGCCCTATCCCCAAGGAGAAATCGATCTTGGTCCAAAAGATGTCGTCATCGTCACCGGCGGCGCCAGGGGCGTCACCGCTGCTGCGGCATGCGCTCTGGCAGAACATGCAAAACCGACCCTGGTGCTTTTGGGACGGTCGGCAGCGACAACGCCGGAACCCGAATGGCTGTTGGGGATCAATGACCCGGCTGCAGTTAAAAAGGCCATTCTTGACAACGAATTTACCACAAGCAACCCGACACCGGTTCAACTGGAGAAGATTTATAAAACGTACATGGCCCAGCGTGAAATCGAAAATAATCTCGAAACCATGAAAAATATCGGCGCCGATGTGCACTATTATTCGGTGGATGTTCAAGATGCCGACACGATAAACGCGATTTTAAATGATATTCGAACCAGCCTTGGCCCCATAAAAGGAATTATCCATGGTGCGGGACGCCTTGCAGATTGCCGGATTGTCGACAAATCCGTCGAGCAGTTTGAAACGGTTTTTAACACCAAGGTCAAGGGGTTAAATATTCTTCTGGACGCCACAGAAAAAGACCGTCTCAAATATCTGGTGCTATTCTCGTCGGTCACCGCCCGAGTGGGGAATATCGGTCAGGCAGATTATGCCATGGCCAATGAGGTGTTAAATAAAATGGCCCAAAAAGAATCCATTCAACGCCCGGATTGCAGGGTTATTTCCATCAACTGGGGACCCTGGGACGGCGGAATGGTCTGTTCCGCACTCAAACGAAAGTTTGAAACCAGCGGCATTGATCTCATCCCCGTACACGCCGGCGCCATGTGCATGGTTCATGAAATGAAAGGTCGCGGCAACTTGCCGGTGGAAGTGGTCATCGGTGCCAATATCCTTTCTGAAAAAGAAAAAGATGTTACCGAAATTGCAACATCTCCATTGGAACCGCCCATTGTTTTGAATAAAAAAGAAAATCTTTCTATGACCGTTCAGCGCGAAATCGATGTGGGTCGATATCCGATTCTCGGCGCCCATATTCTGGATGGAAAACCCGTGGTGCCTTTTGCCTTGATCGCCGAATGGCTCGGTCACGGCGCCCTGCATGAAAACCCGGGACTTTTACTTCACGGCCTGGACGACATGCGCATCTTTCAAGGTATCAAGCTCGACAAAAATAAAAAACATATCCGTCTCATGGCCGGTAAAACGAGAAAAAAAGGCGTTGCCTTTGAGGTGGATGTCCAAATCCGAGACGGCATTAAGGACAATATCGAGGTGATCCACTCCGGAGCCACGGCCATTTTAGCCGATCAACTCGAACCGCCGCCTGCTTTTGACCTATCCGCACATATCGGCACCAACGGATATTCAAAAACCATCGATGAAATCTATGAGAATATCCTGTTCCACGGGGTTGAACTTCAAGGCATCCGGGAAATTATCGGGTATTCATCCCGATCCATCACCGCAAGGATTTCTTCAGCACCCTCCCCTGTGAAATGGATGAAGGAACCCTTAAGAAGCCGCTGGATTGCCGACCCCCTGGTCCTTGATTCCGCGTGCCAGATGGCGATACTGTGGTGCTTTGAAGAACGGGGAATGGTGTCTTTGCCCAGCTACAGTGCCAGCTATCGTCAGTACCGTGATGCTTTCCCTCCGGACGGAGTGACCGCGGTCCTTGAGATCAAAGAAGTCACTGATCACAAGATAAGAGGCGATTTCACCTTCTTAGACACCCATGAGGTTGTGGTGGCCCGGATGACCGGCTATGAGGCGGTCATGGATGCGTCGTTGTCCAAGGCATTCAAGTCCGTACATGCCGCATAAAATCGCAACATTATTGTTTGCAAAATGATTGCCTGTTCATATGTTTATTTTCCATTATTTTGAATACTAAGCCGTCATCCCTGTTTCGAATTTGAGGCAAATCCCCATTTGATTGTTTGATATCGTAATAATTCCCGATCAACCTTTGATGTTCCTCATGGAAATTTTGGGTTGTAGACTTTTTGTCGTGCCCTTGCCATAGCCTTGAGCACATCCACGTGAACATCTACATAATCATAAACCCGGGCTTTTTCTTTACCCGGCGCAGGCCGTAAAACACGACCCAGGTACTGCAATACCCGGCCGCTGAATTTGATGGGGGTTACCAGAAACAGCGGCGACAGATCACTTCGGTCAAAGCCTTCCCCGATCAACTGTCCTGTAGCGATCAACACCCTGACATCTCCCTGATCCAGACGCTCCAGCACCGTCTGCCGCTCAGAAGCATTGAGATCACCGATCAAGAGACCGGCAGAGATCTTATACCGGAATCGTAACATTGACTGCAATGTCTCACAGTGTTTTTTTCGATCTGAAAGCACCAGACAGATCCCCTGGTTATGCTCGACTTCCGCTGCAATATCCGATGCAATGAGGTGGTTTCGCTTGTCGTCCTGGGTCAGTTCCGACATCATCTTACTGTACTCGTTCACCGGATCGTAATAGGGTTTGAATTCCGTCTCCCGAACAATGACCTCGGCAGCTAAAACATCGCCGCTTTGAACCAGCCGGTCCTGATCGATTTTGTGGTGAACGTCTCCCAAATGCCAGAAGATGAGCCGTGACAGATTGTCCCTCCGATAAGGTGTTGCCGAAAGCCCCAGCATATACTTAGAATCGAATTCGGTCACCGCCTCGGTAAATGTTCTGCTGGGGCAACGGTGGCACTCATCCACCACCAAAAATCCGATGTCTTTTGAAACGTCTTCAGCATATTTGTACAGGGTCTGAACCAGGGCCACGGTTATCTTCTTACCCATTTTGATTTTACCGCCTCCGATATACCCCACCGCATCCTTTTCAATCCCCAAGAACTGTTCGATACGTTCCATCCACTGAAATGCCAGATCCTTGGTGTGGACCACAATCAGGGCCGGCTGATTTCGCCGGGCAATGATAAAAAGGGCCATCACGGTTTTTCCACTGCCGGTGGGAGCGCTCAAGGTTCCGAAGTCTTTTGACACCATAGCGTTGACCGCCCTTTGCTGAAACGGCTTTAACTTCCCCTCAAAATGAAAATCCATTGGTTTGAAAGTCCGGCGTTGATCTTCGATGTCGTATGTGACACCTCTTCGTCTGCAAAGCAGCAAGAGCTGACGCATATATCCCCTGGGAATCCACAGACGGCCCCCTCGAATTTTGTCATAAAATTTGAGCATTTTGGGAGTGCCCCTGTTCCACCGGCCCATGCGTTCGTTTTCCATCCATTTGGGGTTGGGAAACGTCAGGGTCTTCATCAGTTGTTGACGGATATCCGGGGGGATGTTGGAAAGCCGCAGGTTGTTGGTGAGGATAATTTTCAAATCAGCTGTCCTTTTTTTGAGATCGCCCTTTTTCTTGATGCGCTTTTTGAGTTGTTCAAATTAAAGATCAGATTCACCTTTGAATCATTAATCATGTTTTGGCTTTCGAATTTATGAATTGACAGCGATTCGTGGCGTTTATTATTGTCTTTCAGGTGAATATCATAATCCTGTTGGACTTGTCCAATGTCATTTATAAACAAATCGGGACCATTCAGCCGATTGCGAAATCAGCCGTATTACAAAAAAACACGGCAAGCCATGCACACCGACGCTGCTCAATCGGTCGGGAAAGTCCCCACCGATGTCGAACAACTGGGGGTAGATTTGCTCTCGGCGACTGACACAGTCAACAAATTAAAAGCAATTTAAAAACAACTATAATTTTTCCAGAAATTGGGAACCAACACTCGAGCCCTTGAATTCTGGAATCATCTCTCCGAAAAATATTAATGCAGGTTGAAGATGAAAGCAAAACCCATGGATTCTTCAGTGGTCTTTACCATGAGAATACGTATTGCTCTTGGAGGAATGTGTATTTTTCTGGTATCGCTTATTATTGCCGGTGCCTGGACCATCCCCTTTCTTTTTGAGTCTCCTTCCATCCTCTACAAATTCGGTATTGAAAAAACGTTTCTTCGCAGCGGCAAAGTCTTGGGTATAACTGCCGCGGCACTGGTATTTTTTCAGGTGTTGCTGGTTTCGCGTTTAAAATTTTTGGATCGAATTTTTTCTTTAAACCGAATGGTCTTCTTTCACCGGATGAACGGTCTTGCCATTGCCTTTCTGGCCCTTGTGCATCCCATACTGATTATTGCCGCGGAAAACTTCACCTTCTTTCCCTTTGAAAAAAGATATTGGCCTGAGTTTTTGGGCGTTGGCGTATTGATCTTTATCCTGGTGGTCGTGACAACTGCCAACTGGCGTTTGTTGTTTCATTTTGCTTATGACCAATGGCTTCATTTTCACCGTTTGATGACTGTGGCGGCAATAGCGTTAATGACCCTCCACATCCTTTTTATCAGTGAGACATTTACATCCGGCATTCCTCATACACTTGTTTTTGTAGCCGCCGGTGTTAATCTCATGTTGATATCACGGCTCTGGTTTCGCAGATTGTTTCCCGGAAGAAAGAGGCGGTTTGTCGTTTCCAATGTCGAACCGGCGGGCAAAGATGCTTATTCTATAGATGTTCAGC
>JASFGF010000150.1:0-6888 GCA_050123915.1 Desulfobacterales bacterium
TCCCTTAACCCCTATCGTTCCTATGCTTCCTATCCCAGCTGCTATACTTGAAAGAACTACAACTCCCGTAGCTTGACCCATTGCTCCTTTATCGGCCTCAACCTCTTCGTAGAGGTTAATGTCAAGCTTGGCTGCACGAACAATTCGATTTATATAATTTTGCATTTAAACCCCCTAATTACAGATATCGTATAATGGTGTAGTCAAGTCAATCTCTTCATGTTGGGAATGCGGGGCGGAACGCGGGACGTACATTAGTTTATAACTTCATTATGTGTCAAAAAGCAAAAAATTATTCCGATTAACCACTTTCTCTCCCCGTTTAACTGCCATACTTATTGCCGGTTGAGAAATGGAAAACTTTTTTGCCAAAACGCTCTGACTGATGCCAATCTCGCGCATTGCCCAATAGCATGCGACACTGCGAGCCTCCACAACTTTTTTATATTTGCCTGGTGATAGGACCTCATCACGTTCTAAACCCATTAACTCAGATACGCGACCAACCACCGTGTCAAAATCATACCCCTCGGCTTTCAGGCGGTATTTTAATTCAAGATCTTCCTTGGCCTTTGCCAATATGCTTTCAACAAAGTCCCCGCCACCTAGAATACGTTCATCACCTTTCATATAAGCCCCAACTTTTCGCAAAGCTTTCACAGCTGACCAACCACCCAAACTGCGAACTAATCCTCCACCGACAAGTTCGGGCCGTCTTCCCTGGGCCATCCCTTTTTTAACAAATTCTTGATAACCGATGCGGGCTTTTGAAACTTTCTTTGCAAACCTTCTAAGAACATATTCCGTATTTTGCCAGTTGTTCTTTTGCTTTCTTAAAATCACGGCATGACCGCAATACGGATACTTATTCAATGCCCTCAAATTGTTTACAATGCCGGCACGAAGGGGATTTAAATGAATGTATCGAACTAACTCTAAAAGATAGGTATCTTCCTGGCATAGAATCGATTTGTAACGGTTTTGAAAAAGATGGCCATATCGACGATGACGCCTATTAAAAGAAACTGCATAACCGGTGAGCAACCGACGCATCACTGTAGAAATTGGGGTTGTCCCCGTCTTCATGAGTAAATGAAAATGATTCGGAATTAATGCCCAGGCAAAGCAATGCGTCTTGGTCTCTTCTATGATACCGCCCAGCCGTTCTAAAAAGTTGTCCCTATCCTTATCATCCTTAAATATGTTTTTGCGATCAATGCCTCTGGCTATAATGTGATGAAGAGCCCCTGGTGTATCTATTCTTGATTTACGTGGCATATGACTCCCATATCAAAGGATCTTTACTCATGTCAACTTATAAACTTATGTACGTCCCCTATTTCACGTCCCATTTCTTACTTAGCGGATTTCAGCCGGGAAGCAACGAAATCCCAGTCGGCGAGATGGTTGAGTACATTTTTAACAAAATCTGCCCTGCGATTCTGATAGTCCAGATAGTAGGCATGTTCCCAGACATCCACCGTGAAGATCGGCCTCAGTCCATGGGCTATGGGTGTGTCTGCATTGGCGGTCGTAACGATCTTTAGTTCCTCGCCGTCAAGGACCAGCCAGGCCCAGCCACTTCCGAACCGGCTGTTGGCCGCCTTCGAAAACTCCTGTTTAAAGGTGTCGATGCTTCCAAATGATTTTATGATCCGATCAGCCAGCTCGCCGCCGATGGTTCCGCCATCCGGTTTGAGGCATTTAAAGAAAAAGGCATGATTCCAGGCCTGGGCGACATTGTTAAAGATCTTGGTGTGCTCTTTTTTCCCGGCAGTGAGCATTATAATTTCATCAACAGTTTTGCCTTCAAAGCCTTTCCCTTCAAGGAAATGGTTTGCCTTGTTCACATATCCGGCATAATGTTTACCATAGTGAACGCGCATGGTTTGATCGGAAATATACGGCTTGAGTGCATCCATCTTATACGGAAGCGGTTCCATAACAATCGATGTTTTCTCACCGGCTTTACCGCAACCGATGAGCAGAAGTGCCAGGCCGATTACCCCAAGAAGACACACGCCTTTGGGCAAAAGATACCCCCTTTTTAGCCAATGTTTTTTCATGGTGTCCTCCTTAACCCAAGAGAGGGTGTCAAAGCATAAATGGTGAATTAAACTCGCTTTTTATTCATTATTCAAGGGTTGCCCCCAAGCCGCCTAAAATCCCGGTAAAGGGATTATATTGGAAGGCTCATTATTTTTAACCGAATTTACATTTTTTGACACAGCATGACTCTTTAATTTTGTAACAATTCCGGTTTGCAAAATATTTTTCAATTCATTTATATTTTGATTCAAAGGATCAAGCCACGATTCGTAGGCGTCAGGTGTTAGAATTGCCGGCATTCGGTGATGAATATCCCTGACAGAATCACTGGCCTCTGTGGTGATAATCGTACATGATTTATACATCGTATCCGGATCGTCTTTTTCGTGCCAAGTCTCCCAGAGACCTGCAAAGGCAAAAGGTTTGCTTTCCGGCAATGTGATGAAAACGGGTTGTTTCTGTCCTTTTGGCCCTTTCCATTCATAAAATCCATCAGCCGGTATAAGGCATCTGCGTTTTTTGAAAGCATTGCGAAAACTTGGTTTTGATGCAATTGTTTCGGCCCGTGCATTAATCAATTTGTTGCCAATGGAAATATCCTTTGCCCAAAAAGGAACAAGTCCCCAATGGAGCTTTTCCAACCAGTTCTCCTTATCATGTTTGATAATGGCAAGGATTTCCTGGGAGGGTGCGACATTATAGTTTTCCGTTACTTCACAAGTTGCCTTGTCAATCGGAAAGGTCTTTTTTAGTTCATGCAAACTTCGAAATCCCACAAATCTACCACACATAAAAAACCTCGGACCTGCTTTAGTGAACAGTTAACAGTAAATAGTGAACAGAAAACCGTGAACAGTGATGGGTGAACCTTTTAACTTGTAATCCCCTAATCTCGTTTTTGCATTAAACAGACCCAGCATCTTGGGGGATTTTGCCGATTTGAATCGAAATGACTTGAGATGAGCGAAAGAATTTCAAAATAAGATTCCACGGAAGCAACGATATCATTTGCCGTGCGTTGCGGCGGACCAGGGCCTTGGCGCCGCTCATCGGCACTACCGATGAGACTCAACCACAAACCATTTTTTTCTAAACTATATGAAACTTTTTTTGCAAACTTTTTACGTTCTTTATTAGAATCGAAAGTATGAAAACAGCCTCTATCAAACACAAAACCAAAAGATTCCCCATCAATTCGGCCTTTAAAAAAGTCAACAACCAGAAATGAACATTTGACATTGCTTTTTAAAGCTTTCTCCTTTGCCTTTTCTATTGCAATCTCAGAAACATCAGTTCCGGTGACTTGAAATTGTTTTTGAGCAAGCCATATGGAATTATCACCCGTACCACAACCAATATCCAACGCCTTACAACTCTTTATCGCTATCTTCGTTACAGTTTCAATAAGATTAAAATCCGGTTTGCCAATATCCCAGGGTGTATTGCCTGTTTTGTATCTTTCTTTGAAACGTTTTTTTACTGACATTTCATTTCCTGAACAACAGTATTAAACATCTTATGTACGTCCACGAGTCCTATTCGGTCTAAATTTCTTTTTTGTTAAAGACGACCAGCATTAGCGTTGTTATCAGAATGATGTAAAATAAGACATTCAGAATCGGGTGAAGGGGCCCCATGTTGTTAAAACTGCTTTGACCGATGATCGAATCGGCGTAGGCCTGCACCATGTAAACTTTCGGGTATAAAATTCTCCACAAGGCAGGGGGCGAAGCTGCAGCCGAAGGAATCGCTGTCTTTAAAATTTGGCTGCTTAAGATCTGATAACCACCGTCGGAAATATAGCCGACGAATAAAATCCCCACAGTAAAAACCGCGCTGATGAAATCCGGCAGATAAAGAGACAAAAAGCATACCGAAACCGCAATAAAAAGAAGATTGATCGAACATACCAGCGATGCGGTTATATACCCGGGAATGGCGATGCCGGTTTTTACCCACACCGTCAGAAAAATCGTAGCGTGAAGAATAAACATGAAAACCAGGCACAAAAACCAGATGCCGGCGATCCTGCCGAGAATGTATTGTTGCCTGAAAACCGGCCGGGAAAGAAACAATACCAGGCTTCCGTCTTCATGGTCTCTGCTGAAAATTTTCATTGACAGCAGGATGACGATCAGGAACATACCGGAGGCGATGACCTGGAAAACAATTTTTGAAACATGCCACGCAATCGTAATGTTGTCCAACGGTTTCCCGTTGACGACATATTGGCCGCTGTAACATCCGCGAATCATCATAACGAAGAGAATGGAAAATCCCAGCAGAACATAAACGCTTTTGTGCCGCATCTGGTCGCGAATGGTGTAGCCGGTAATTTTAAAAAAACGATTCATTTTTCTTTTTGTGTATATTTTATAAACACATCCTCCAGCGTCTCGTCGTCCTCTATTATTGAACGAATCGAATCCTTGACGAGGATTTTTCCGTTGTTCATTATTGCCAGCGTCCGGCATGTCTTTTCCACTTCCGAAAGGAAATGAGAATTCAAGAACACGGTAACACCGTGGTCGCGAAGGTTTTCAAGAATATTTCTCACATCCCGGATACCGATGGGATCGAGACCTGTCACCGGTTCATCGAGTATCAACAATTTGGGCTGTCCGAGCAACGCTGCGGCGAGGCCGATTCGCTGTTTCATGCCCTTGGAATAAGCGGCTGATTTTTCCTTTTCCCTGCCCTTCATTAAAACCATTTCCAAAATTCGGTCCACTTCCATTAGCGCATCTTTTCCGGAAGATCCAATCAAAGACGCGTGCCGCCGCAAATATTCAAGCCCTGAAAGATAAGAAGGGATCATGTGATTTTCGGCCAGATATCCAACCTGTTTGCGTGCTTCGGGGTTGGAAACGGGTATTCCGTCGATGGTGATGCTGCCCGAAGTCGATTTGATAAAGCCGAGGAGCATACGGACGATCGTTGTTTTGCCGGCGCCGTTCGGACCGAGCAACGCGAAATATTCGCCCTTCTCGACGCGACAACTTATGTTGTCGACCGCCGTAAATGAACCGAATTTTTTGGTTACGGAATTAAGTGCTATCATATTAAGGGAAATAAACTTAAAAAGTTAAGTGCGTTCCCGAGTCCATAAACAAGCAACTTATAAACTTATGTACGTCCCCGAGTCCCGGTTTTGTGGTTGGGATGTATATTTTGTTCAACGAAGTTCTACCCTTTTATGAAGTATATTTCAATATCTTATAGAAACGTATAATTTGAGGGGCGTCCCGCAAGTTACTCTACCTCCCCGAAGGTTTCTCGCTCATCCGGATAACACTGTATGAGCCACTTCGGTTCTAAACGCCAGGCTCTCCTGGTCCGGCGATATAATTTCAATTTCAGAAGCAGATGAGACACCGATACCAAGGTCTGCAGCCCTTGCAATTTGTCTCTGATCGAATATCTTTCGTTTCATAATGGCTGAATTGCTGCCAAGGGTCTTGAGCACAGCGACACCGACCGCATCGATGGCCACACGATCGGTGGATGCCAAAAAGACATTCCCTTTGGCCCGCTTTCCTGTCATGGGGCCACCATCCGTAAAGGCATCGATGCCGTCCAATACGATGATATCCGGTGAAAATGGCTGATTGATTTCAGCGATCATTTCCTGTTGATAGACAGATTGGTGCAATTCGTCCATATATGGATACCCGTGCCGAAATGTGGGAACCACGCCCACATGCAGTTTAAGCGACAGGGTAAATACTCCGCCGAATTGGTGGGTCTTCAAACAACACGTGGATATAAGGCACTCTGCCTCGAGGATGGGCCTTGCGATGCGAAATCCATTTTCCCAATGGCTGTCTTTGGGCTTAAATTCAACCCAATCCTTTTGTTCCAAATCATCAAAGTCGATAACATGAACATCCTTTTGCTTTAAAAGAGGAAGAATCCCCTTTTCATCCAACACTTCCCGGGTCAGTGGATAGCTCCTTTCACCCAAACATATGGATTTTGCCCCCATGTCCCAAATCTCATCCACCAGCGCCATCAACGTGTCGTTGTGAGTTGAGCCAGGTGTCGGATCTGCTGTATTGAAGTTTGGTTTTATAAGAACATCTTTATTTTTTACAGGATCGATTCCCAAAGTGGATATAGAAGATTTAACGCCAATCCTCCTGTCTTCTGTTTTTACAAATGCCACTTTACTCATCTTCATGCCTTTCTTTTATTTTGAATCACTTTTCAATATTCAAGTTTTTACAACAAATTCCCACTCAACAGCCATGCCAAGCAGATTGCAGATAGTTATTTGCTTGTTTATGGACGTCCCCAAGATTCTCTGCCGGTCTTCATGGGCTGTTTATCAGTGTTTCTAATGGAGGATTAACTCCCAAACTAAATATTTCATATTCAGTTTCGCCAATAAGGAACTCTTGAAGCTTTTGCTCTATGGATTTCCGCAAATCGCTGTTTTTCCATTTATTCCAATATTCTATCCTTCGCCAATTTGAGACTATCACAACCCTGAATGGATCTTCGTAATCCCACATCGTCTCAGAAGTTATATACCCTTCCTGATCCATGGCTGCAAAACGAGTCTCCTTAATAATTTTATTAATTTCGTTAACATACCCTTCTTTGAATCGTCGTTTTATTAAAACCTTAACTGGCATGATAATCTCCTCTCGTTACCTATCCGATATTTAACCTCAATTGAGGTTAAAGTTATTTTTTCACCGTCCCATAAGGAAAATTTCCTGAACCGCCTTCTATATATCACATGGTGGCAATATATCCCAGAGTTTATTAGTAGGGTGAATCATGTTAAGTGCAGAGCATATTTAATCGAGATCTGATCCCTGTGTTTTTCTGCCG
>JASFGF010000151.1:0-6860 GCA_050123915.1 Desulfobacterales bacterium
TCATTGTGCATTGGCGGTGTGCTAATCGTTTTTCAGGTGGTAGGAGGACTTATTAGTACCGGAGGAGATTTGACCTGGAAAAATTTGACACTTTTGGATATCATCGGCAAAAGTCACTTTGATTGGATTGCAGGCATGCCCGATGGAATCCTTCACACCAGCGCTCAATATATTGTAAACATGCAGTTATATCTATTGCTGATTTGTGTCGGCATTCTAATTCTCATCCTGAGTCGGCTGACTTCTAAATTATAAATGGAACCCAATTTTACTAGCAAATATATCTCAATTATTCTCTTTTTATTTCTCTTTCCTCTGATGTTCACGGGATGCGGCATCTTCAAAAAAAGACCGCCTGAAATAAAAGAAACCGCCTTGATAAGAATCGATTCATCAGCCTATCCGGATTTTTTTGATGATATGGATTACGACGGTTTGGAGAACTGCATTCTGGGAAGCATTTCATATCTTAATCGGGTGCCGCCGACAAAAACTTTCAGGTTTGGACAAGAAATTTTTAACACAGCCCACATGATGAGATCCATAGAGCATTTTCTCGATTTTATCCGAACAAAACCATCAAAAGATGAGCTGATAAGATACATTAATAATAACTATCTGGTTTACGCCACTGAGGGCATTGATAATCCGGAGCCGGTCCTTTTTACCGGTTATTTCGAACCTGTTTTACAAGGAAGCCTCAACAAAGATACTGAATATCAATTTCCAATTTATGCTCGACCTGACGATTTGACGACCATTGACCTCTCTCTTTTTTCCCAGCAGTTTAAAGGAGAAACCATCGTCGGGAGATATATTGATCAACGTGTTGTGCCCTACTATGACCGAAAAGAAATCGAGCACCAAGGGCTTCTGGAAGGCAAAGTCAAAGAAATCGCCTGGCTTAAAGACCGCCTTGACCTTTTCTTTTTACAGATTCAAGGATCAGGAAAAATTTATCTTGATAACGGTGATATCATTAATGTCCACTACCATGGATCAAACGGACAGCCCTACCGAAGTATCGGCAAGCTGCTTATTGACGAAGGAAAAATAACCCGCGAAGACATATCTATGCAGAAAATTCGTGATTATTTACGCAATCATCCTGAAGAAATTGAAACCGTTTTAAATTATAATCCAAGTTATGTTTTCTTTAAAGTCGAAAAAGACGGTCCTCTCGGATCTTTAGAGGTAAAATTGACGCCAGGACGATCCATTGCTTTAGACCGTCATTTATTTCCTCCGGCCGGCCTGGCTTTTATTGAAACCAAAAAGCCTTTGATTAATGGAGATGGGACGATTCACAAATGGACAGCGTTTTCTCGATTTGTTCTGAATCAGGATACCGGCGGCGCCATTCGCGGTCCAAGCCGGGCCGACCTGTTCTGGGGAAACGGCCCATACGCTGAAATCGCAGCCGGTTATATGCAGGAATTCGGCAAACTCTATTTCTTGATCCTTAAACCGGACATTCGTTAATGTGAATAAAGCATTGTAAATTTGTTATAAATAGGGTTACATGCTTGACTCTTTTTTGTAAAAAATCTATGAGTATTTCTTAGTTTTTATCTTATCCTTTTTTCTGTTAAGAGACCTTTGAAAAACGTTAATTTTTGTTTAAGGTCACGGAAGGCGAAAATTTTAACCACAGGAATACTTTGAGTATTTTGAGGATTAAAATTTGAGCCTGACAAAGAAATTGGGCAAAAAGAGACGTTTTGTAAAGGTCTCGTAAAGGAGTCATCTATGTTCGGCATTGGCATGCCTGAAATGTTGTTGATTTTGGCAATCGCACTGATTGTTATCGGACCTAAAAAACTTCCTGACCTTGCAAAGTCCTTAGGACGTGCGTTTGCCGAGTTTAAGCGAGCCACCTCCGAATTAAAAGAATCTTTCGAAATTGATTCTGAATTAAAAGACATTAAAACAACCTTTGATGACATGAGCAAAGAAATTAAGGGAACCATCGATGTAGACGTCGATACAGAATCCGGAGATCAGAAGACTTATGATGATTCGGTAAAGGAAGAGAATGAAAAAGAAATCGATAAAACATCAAACGGTTCAATAAGTAATGGATGATCAAGACAAAATCCCTTTTACCGCCCATCTTGAAGAACTCAGAAAACGTCTAATTATCTGTTTTGCCGCCGTCGGCATCGGTTTTGTTTTGTCATACGGTTTTAAGGAAAAACTGTTTCAAATTTTAACCCGTCCCTTGATCGGGGTTATGCAATCCGGCGACAAGCTTATATTTACCGGCCTTCCCGAAGCATTTTTTACTTACTTGAAAGTTGCATTTCTCTCCGGCATTATTCTGGCCACCCCGATCATTTTTTATCAGTTCTGGATGTTTGTCGCACCGGGGTTGTATGCCAAGGAAAAACGTTTAATGCTCCCGATTGTTTTTTTGTCCACCATCTTCTTTGTCGGCGGTGCATTTTTCGGATATTTTATCGTATTTCCTTACGGCTTTAAGTTTTTTTTAGGATTTGCCTCTGAAATTATTCGGCCACTCCCATCCATGCGGGAATATTTAAGTTTTGCCTCCAAATTGTTGCTTGCTTTTGGGCTTGTTTTTGAACTCCCTTTGATTATTACATTTCTAGCCAAACTCGGTATGGTTTCCGTAAGTTTTTTAAAGAAAAACAGAAAATATGCCCTCCTTTTATTCTTCATAGGCGCCGCCATATTAACACCTCCGGATGTTGTCACACAGATTATGATGGCGTTGCCTCTGATGGTGCTTTATGAAATCAGCATTGTCGGTGCGAAAATTTTCGGAAAAAAGAAACCGGCAGAAGACGATAAAGAAGTTTAATTTAAGATGGTTATATGATCGTTTCCTTGAGGGATATGTTTTTTAAAGATCTCTCTTTGGTGTTGACAGATCAATTTATAGTTGATAGATATTGTTCCGTTTTGTTCGTTACAACTCAAACAGATAATGAAAGGGGATAATTAGTGGTTATGAGCAAAAAGCACTGGATTATTGCAACGATTGCGGTAATAGCGACCCTCTTTATTGCCACCGGAATCTATGCCGGCAAAGAGGTCAAAGATGAAATCAAGATGGAAAATAAAGCCTATGAGAAACACACCAAAGGCATCGTTACGTTTACGCACAAAAAGCACATGAAAGAATATGCTGAAAAACATCCGGAACTTTATAAAAAAGGCTGCGGAGAATGTCATCACGAGGATAAAGATGGAAAAGCGGTTCCCTTAACAAACCTGAAAGAAGGTGATGAGGTCAAAAACTGCATTGAGTGCCACAAAAAGCCCGGATATATAAAAGGGAAAGAAGCAAAAGGGCTGAAAAAAGAGCAAAAGCGAGAGTATCATGCCAATGCCATCCATGATAATTGCAAAGGATGCCATAAAGACTTTAACAAAAAAATGAAGTTGAAATCAAAAGATAAAGGCGCTGCACCGGTGACCTGTAAACAGTGCCACGGTGGAAAAGACGAGAAAGAATAGTACGGGTTATAAAAATAAAAAGGGGCAATCTTTTTTTAAAAAAGATTGCCCCTTTTTGGTTGCATTCACCGGTTCCGGGTTCACCACTCAAGGATAGATGGGAGATTAAATGATATATCTTAACGTGATGAATTCAGAAAAAGTCGAATTCATCACGTTTTATGTTTTAAGTGTTAAGGTTTAGATTACTTTTTACGAAACCATCAATCTTGAACCTTGAACCCTCAACGGTTATTCTTAAAGGCCATTGCATTCCGGACCAGAGCTCCGGCCCAGGAAGTCGTGCCAAGGGCATGGATATGGGTATAAGTGGCCAGAACATTTTTATAGCAGACCCCGTCCCGCTTATTCAAAAAACCGCTCCCACGTTTCATGCCAAAGGCCAGATTTTTATCCGTTCCACGCCATTTTATGACTTTCGAATAGTGAAACTCATGACCTTTGATTTCAGAACCGATTTTATAATAGGGATTCTCATGTTCCACTGAAACCACCGTGTATCCGTGCCCCTGGGGCTTTTTAGAAAATCCGAATACCACCGGAAGCACCCCGGCCATGGGGAAAGTCCCTTGGTCCAGAACAAGCTCCTCCCCGAGATACATAAGACCACCGCATTCCGCATATATGGGCAGGCCCTTTTCTGCAAGATCCTTTAATTGTATTCTGAAGGTTAGATTGTTTGCCAGTTCTTGGGCGTGGGTTTCAGGGAATCCGCCACCAATATACAACGCATCTACCGGAGGAATGTCATTTGATGTAAAGGGGCTAATCATCATGGTTTCTGCTCCGGCTGCCTGAAGTGCCTCGATATTCTCCGGATAATAGAACTGAAACGCAGAATCCTTGATGATACCGATGACAGGAGCCGACCGGATCGAATCGGAAATCCCACTTTGGCGAGGTTGCTGGATGTGCTCTTTGAATGGGGGTTTTTCCGGTGCGATGTCCGAAGCCGAAAATACGCCGGCATTGATAGAAATTTCGGTCAAGGCTTTAAGGTCAATATAACGAGCGGCTATTTTAGATGCATCATGAACGGCATCCATGGCACATCCGTGTTCCGGGGTCGGCACCAGCCCCAAGTGTCTTTCCGGAAATTTTTCCCAGTCGAGTTTCGGGATTGCCCCCAGCACCGGTATGTTGCAATACTGCTCGATATTTTTCCGAAGGACATTTTCATGCCGGGGTCCCGCCACCCGATTCAGGATCACCCCTTTGATGGCAACATCCGGATCGAACTTCAAACACCCCAACACAGCCGCTGCCATGGTTCGAGTGGATTTTGTGCAGTCGATACAAAGCACGACAGGGGCATTGAGAAGCTTGGCCAATTCCGCGGTGCTGGTACTTCCATGGATATCAATACCATCGTATAATCCACGATTGCCTTCGATCACCGAGATACCGTCTTTTGAGGAATGAGATAAAAATGACTGAAGGATATGCGGTGTTTTAACCAGGAAGGTGTCTAGATTATAGCAGGGCCGGCCGGCCGCAAGAGACAGCCAGCCGGCGTCGATATAGTCCGGCCCTTTTTTAAAGGGTGTGATGTGTTTGCCCGCTTCTTTCCATGCGGCAGTGATTCCGATGGACACGATGGTCTTCCCCGCTCCTCCCCGCAGGGCTGAAATTAAAATTCGGGGGAAATCCATATCTTCCTGCTGCATAAGGGACTTTTAAATAAACACAGGTTCCCGAGCGGCCGTTTCAACAAACTAACGATCTTTGGTCATTAATCTTCGTGCTCGGCGTGTGCCTGTTTGCCGGCACCTTTCAGACCATAAAGGGATGTGCTTCCGCTGGACCAGTATTCGAGAATTTCCTCTTGTACCATCTGGTTAATCAGCTTTTTGGCAACCCTGGGTTTTTCGCCGAGTATTTTGGCCAGGTCGTTAAAATAAAATTTGGACTTTACTTTTTGTTTCTTTGTCAATCCTTCAACGATTTTCTGTTTTGCCTCTTCGTAGTCCATTATCAAGCCTCTTTTCGAATTCAGGGGGTACAAAAGTACCCCCCTTGTTATTTGTCTATTTGTTTAGAACTTAAATTGTGAGGTCTGACGCCAGGTAAAATATGCCGGATCACGGAAATCATCGATAAGGTGATGGGTAAATTCGAGTTCGCATTTTTCAAAGAATCTTTCCCATCCAATCCTTTCGGCCCACTCACCAACGCGTTCATATTTATTGGCTCCGGCTGCATAGGCCTCTACGATTTTCTTAATACACGCCGTAGTTGATGGCCAGCGCGGCGCTTCGTTTGGCAGGAATGCCACGACAACTTTAGAAAACTTGGGAGCACTAACCCGGTTGGACACCTTACCACCGGCCATAATCACGATGCCGTCGCCCACATCATCAGCAAGAGGCATGGCCGGACACATGGTGTAGCAGTTACCGCAGAACATACATCTGGGTTCATTAACAGCAACACTGTTCACCTTGGTCCCGTCAGCAAGTTCCACCTTGGACGGCTTGATGGCTGCCGTGGGGCAGGCGGCAATGGCCAGAGGAATTTCACACATCTTGTCCAGGTATTCATGGTCCAGCATGGGCGGTTTGCGGTGATACCCCAAAATAGCAATGTCCGAACAATGGACCGCGCCGCACATGTTCAAACAGCATGCCAGGGATACGCGCAGCTGAGCCGGAAGCCGCATGCTTTGAAAATCATCAAACAGCACATCCATGGTGGCTTTTACCGGGCCTGATGCATCGGTGGCCGGTGTATGACAATGAATCCAGCCCTGGGTATGGATAATATTGGTAACACCGGCGCCGGTTCCGCCGATTGGGAATTTAAAACTGCCGCCGTCAAATTTTCGGGCTTCAAGATCCTTTTTTAACGGTTCAATCTTGTCTTTGCTGTCCACCATGAACTCGATGTTGTTGCGGGTGGTGAAACGTAAGTGTCCGTCACAATGCTTGTCTGCGATATCGCAGATTTCTCGGATATGGGATACGCTCATGAGACGGCACCCACCCACCCTTATCGTATATATTTCATCACCGGATTCAGCCACATGGACCAGAACACCGGGTTCCAGGATCTCATGATACAACCATTTACCCTTGTTTTTCTTAATCACCGGCGGATAGAATTCTTCAAAATGTCTTGGACCGATGTCTGTTATTCTGTTTTCCATCGGTTTTTTAGGATTATAACCTGAGGATACAAATGCCATGGTCTTTACCCCCTATCTTTGATGGTATTTTCTAAATTCGTTAATATCACGTTCGAACCCGCCTTCGACTTCATCTTCTTTCCAGAAGATGTACGGATTGGTGCGTGGTTCCTGAACCATCCGCGGATCCGGTTTAAAACCCGTTACCTCAAGAAGTTTCTGAAATCCCTGACGCTTCATAAGTTCGCCAAGT
>JASFGF010000152.1:0-6787 GCA_050123915.1 Desulfobacterales bacterium
CTTCACAAAACCGATAGCCTGGATCGGGCCATCGAACTGACATTGGCTGGCTCGCAAAAAGATTTTCCGGTAGTTGAAAACGGTCGTATCGAAGGCATCCTGACCCAAACCGATTTACTCAAAGCACTGTCAGCTCGTGATCAATATTCAACCGTCACATCGGTAATGCAGAAAAATTTCGTTACAGTGGATTCTTTGGAAATGCTGGAATCCGCTTTTGCCAAGCTGAAAGACTGTAATTGCCACACGCTGCCGGTGACGCTCAACGGCAAATTGGTGGGATTGCTGACCATGGATAATATTGGAGAGTATATACGGATTCAGACTGCTTTGAAAAGCTGAAGGTGTTGACGAGATTAGAAGAAACACACCATTGCAAATGGCCGATAAAAGTAAATTCCTTATGCCCGATACCCACTTTGATCGATCGACGAGATCTTTAATTTATCCGGCAAAGCATCTCGCCTCAAAGCTTCATTCGTAATGGAAAATAAATGGGTGAAAAGGATTCCGAATATGATAGTTATAACCTATTATAAAAACCTCATTTAACCAGTATTGTATTTTCGCTTTACAGTCATATTTTTATAGAAAGAAATAAAAAGAAACCATAAATTCAAAATTTAAAAACCATATTACGAGAAAAGACTGAAATGAAGGACGCAAAGATCTGGATTTGGAAAATTTTGAAAGTAACAAGCCTGACAAATTTATTAGATGTGACCCATTGATTAAATTTTAGGGAAAAATCAATGGATAAAAAAAGGAGGTTCATTATGATCGGAACAGCCATTACCGTTTTGACTATTGCATATTTTGTTAACAGCTGTATGAAAAAATCACCTGCCTCGTGCAAGTTTTAGATCCAGTCGTGGCAGAGTTTAGATGGCGCAGGCAATTAAGTGGACTACAATTGTTAATCGAAAGATATATCAGACGGCAGCGTCTCGTATGAGACACTGCCGTTTTTATTATCAAAACATTTTGATTTTATTGATATGTTAGAAAAACGAGAATTGATCTCAAATTGACTTTTAGCAAGGTATGTTTAAAATTATTTTAAAACCATATTTCGGGTTTTTCTATCAAGTAAATAATTGAAGGCAATTTTATTAATTAAAACGGAATGTTTGGAGAGGGTGAATGAAAAAAATTATTTTTTTGTGTATTTTGTCTTTAATGGGGTGTGGGGGTGTAAAATTTACCAAAACTGCGTCCTATGTGGATATGAACCGTTACCTTGGTAAATGGTATGTTATCTCTGCGAGAGGAATTTTCGTGGAAGATGACGCCTACAACTCTACTGAAACTTATACCTGGAATGAGAAAGAAAAACATATAGACGTCGATTTTCGCATGCGTAAAGGAAGCTTCGATGGCGCGGAAAAAGCTTATCCGCAAAAGGCATGGATACATAATACCGAATCCAATGCCCATCTCAAAATCCAGTTTTTTTGGCCCTTAAAATTTGATTACTTAATCTTAGATATCGATCCCGATTACCAGTGGGTTGTGGTAGGGGTTCCCTCACAACGCTATCTCTGGGTAATGGCCAGAAAACCGGAAATTCCAGATTCAAAGCTTGAGGAAATTCTCGCACGCATCGATTCAATGGGTTACTCAATAAAGGATATGCGTAAAGTTCCCCAGCGTTGGTAATATTTAGTCTAATTATTCGTCAAAGAGGGAAAAGAAAATCTTATGAAGATATTCATCGAATTGGCTGAAAATGGCGTTTTACCTGATGTATTGATACGCATGGGGATTCGCCGGCTCAATCGGAAAAGACTAAAAGATGAAAACCGCAGAGATGTTGAAAGTCATCGGTTTGCAATACAACGATTTATTGAAGACATGAAAGAAGCTCCCATTGCCATTTCAACTGATAAGGCTAACATACAACATTATGAATTGCCGTCATCCTTTTTCTCAAAGGTACTGGGAAAGCATATGAAATATAGTGGCGATTTCTGGAAGACCGGTGTCGATTCACTGGATCAAGCAGAAACGGACATGTTGGCGTTAATCAGTGAAAGGGCTCAGCTCGAAGACGACATGGAAATTTTAGAGTTGGGCTGTGGCTGGGGATCCTTGACCTTATGGATGGCAGCCCATTATCCCCGAAGCCGAATCGTTGCGGTTTCCAATTCGAATTCTCAAAGAAAATTTATTCAAAATCTCTGCGTTGAACGAAAGATTGATAATGTGGAAGTCATCACTCGAGACATGAACGATTTTTCCACCGACAGACATTTCGATCGTGTTGTATCTGTTGAAATGTTTGAACACATGCGCAACTGGGAACGATTGCTTAAACGGATCAGCAACTGGTTAACTCCGGAAGGTAAACTCTTTATTCATATTTTCACACACAAACAGTTTGCTTACATTTTTGAACCTGAAGGCGATGATAATTGGATGGGGCGTTTTTTCTTCACGGGTGGTATGATGCCGTCGGATAATCTTTTCCTTTACTTCCAAAAAGATCTCATTTTAGAAGACCATTGGCGACTCAACGGCAAACATTATCAAAAAACTGCACAAGCATGGTTGAAAAATTTGGAAGCACATCGAAAAGAGATATTATCTATACTTGCTGAAGTTTACGGATCCAATAATGCTCCTCGATGGTTTCAGCGTTGGCGCATCTTTTTTATGGCCTGTGAAGAACTATGGGGCTATGAAAATGGAGAAGAGTGGTTGGTTTCCCATTACCGACTAAAAAATCGTTCGTAATTAAATTAGGGGCTTGACTAGTTAAGAAGCTTTCAATATGCTTCAAAATCAGTCATGCCAATGAAAAACAAGATTGTTCTGCGAGTGTATCACATACGTTATTTTAATACATAATTGTATCATATATACAGTTTTGAAAAAATCACTTCGAAAACTTATATTGTAATATTATGGTTTTATAAATTATTTCTGTTTTGGTACGGTTATTGCTAATTCTTTAGGATAGATTTTAGCTTTTCTTAGAAAATTATCATTAGCCATTAAAGTAATAAATCGTGAAAGGAGGATATTGTGGAGGTAAAAGATTATTGTTCAAACGTGGATATGGAACTTACATTATGGAAAGCAAAGATTTTTGACACCATTCGTAAAGCCGATCAATTGGGATCTGCAGATCTGGAAAAAGTTCTTCCAAACATTCAAGATCTAAAGATGGTCATTACCGAATTGGAAGACAGGATCCATCAGCTAAGGGTGGAATGCCCTCTGGAATGGAAGCCGATAAGGGACGAAATTGAGGGTGTCAAGGGCAACTTAACCAATACCTATGACGAAGTCATTGATTATATCGGTGGAACTGCTGCGCCTGTAGACGTACCGGGATAAACTTTAAAAACCGATACGAATCAATTTCGTTCGTAAAGTGGTTTATAATTGTCCGATAATCTGATTCTAATGGATTGTCGGACATTTTTTTTAAGTAACCCTTTTAGCACACAATTCTAAGTTTTATATTGTTTAGCACTTAAACCATTAAAGGTTATGGTCATTAAACGATCAATCCAAACAGTAATTGCAGTGGTGGCCATAATGATTGGGTGATGGATGCAATGGCGATCGAAGAGGCTAAATACAATGTAGTGGAAAAAGACAATGGGTTCGAGATACGTGATTACGCCCCCCACATCCTCGCCGAAACCATAGTGGAAGGAGGTCTTGAAGAGGCTGGAAACAAGGCTTTTAATAGGCTCTTTCGCTACATTTCCGGAGACAACCGATCGCGCAAAAAAGGGGCGATGACAGCTCCTGTATCCCAACAACCAATGGGAGAGAAGATCAAGATGACGGCCCCCGTAGGACAGCGTCGGGTCCAGGAAAAATGGGCTGTAAGCTTCATGATGCCAGCCTCATACACTGTAGAAACTCTTCCAGAGCCAGAGGACCCAAATATCACTTTGCGCCAGGTTCCGGATAGACGGATGGCTTCAGTGCGATACTCCGGTTTCTGGAGCGAGAAACGTTATCTTCGATACAAATTGGAACTGGAGTCTTGGATTCAAGAAAGAGGCCTTACTGCAGTGGGCGATCCCATATGGGCCCGTTACAACCCACCCTTTACCCCGTGGTTCTTGCGACGAAATGAGATTCTGATTCCGGTAAATTCAGGTGCTGACTGAGAGAAAGCTCAACAATCTCACAGAGCATTAAGTCATGTATGTGAGGGTTACGATGATACTCATGCGGTGAGGCTAACCTATATACAAATATAGGTGCGCCACGAGGGTGCAAGATACCAGCGGATGAGAGTTCCGCAAGGGAAATTGTCGGTTCATCCCGGTAGCTACCCAGACGGTAGGATAGGGAGACCTTCATGCTGAAGCTCTGGGGACAAATGTAAGCCTTAAGGGCTGCAGCAACTCGGCAGGCCGTAACGCGAGTGAACCCTGAGGAGGCCCCGAAAGGAAAGTTGTGGATGCCGACCCGCCCTATATTCGGGGAAGGCCGAAGTGAAATAAGGAAGTAACCGACACAGGCACTTATTTCGACCTGCCGGGGTAATGGGGACAGCATGTCGGAAAGGGTATTCGGTGAATTTGGCGTCCTGTTACCGAGGCCGATGAAATATGATGCACGGCGTGGGCCTTAA
The DNA here is from genome assembly GCA_050123915.1 of Desulfobacterales bacterium. GTDB lineage: Bacteria > Desulfobacterota > Desulfobacteria > Desulfobacterales > UBA11574 > UBA11574. The sequence continues at coordinate 4,604 of JASFGF010000152.1, forward strand.
GGTGAAGCCAGTCGGAAAGCCGGATGCGGTAGCTCCGCACGTCCGGTTTGATGAGCGGGGGTGGGAAACGGAGCAAAAGCCACCGCGTCTGTCCTCGACTCTACTAATAAAGAGATTACCAGGTTTTTCATTAAAGTATTGAAACTGAGTTATAGATAGGTTTTGAGTATCACATGCGCTTGGAATATTAGATATCTGGTTTTATTGTAAGATATCAAAGGTTTTGACACGTCCTATTTTCGTGAGGTAATCTAATCAAATCACGGATAGCGTCATTCCTGAGATCAGAAAACGATATCTAAAAAATGATCTTGCCTTGATATTTACAGTTCCAATTTGCTACATGTCAAATTGGCGGATTTCGCATCATGGCAAGAGATGACAAGGTTTGACAAGTCTTAGCTATTTTAGCCCCTTCGCTCAAGGCAGTGTTCATCGTTAAAAAAATGGATGATCGACCCTCTGTTCTTATGCTTTTCTAATCTCAGACTGACTATGAACTGATCCAAAAAGACAGGGTTTGCAGATTGGACCAAAATTACATCGCACGCTTTCTTGACACAACATGATTTGAGCCCTACTGTGTGGTACTATTTATAGCTTTCTAAAAGTCTAAGCTCTTGACAAGAAGTTCGGAGAAAAAGCTCGGTCGGTCCTTAAACAATTCCAAGCTACGAGGCTCAAATGATTCGCCAAATATTCCTTAAATTTATTCGGGACCGATATTTCACTAAAAACGAAATGCTAGATTTTCAGCATTAAACTCAAACTATGAAAGGATTCACACTATGAGCAAGCCATATGTTCGTCTTGATAAAAGCAATGCCGCTGTCTTGCTGGTCGATCATCAGACGGGTCTGTTGTCGCTCGTTCGAGACATCGATCCGGACAAATTCAAGAACAACGTCTTAGCCCTGGCCGACTTGGCCAAGTACTTCAAGCTGCCAACCATCCTGACGACGAGTTTCGAGGACGGCCCGAACGGACCGTTGGTTTCAGAGCTTAAGGAAACCTTCCCCGATGTACCTTACATTGCCCGTCCCGGTCAAATAAATGCTTGGGATAATGAAGAATTCGTGAAGGCCGTGAACGCTACTGGCAAGAAACAGTTGATCATTGCCGGTGTGGTGACTGAGGTTTGTGTCGCCTTTCCGGCGTTGTCAGCCTTGGAGGAAGGCTTCGAGATATTTGTTGTGACAGACGCCTCGGGCACCTTCAACGAGGTTACCCGTCATTCAGCTTGGGATCGCATGTCGGCTGCCGGCGCACAGCTGATGACCTGGTTCGGCGTTGCCTGTGAACTGCATCGAGACTGGCGAAACGATGTCGAAGGTCTGGGAACGCTATTCTCTAACCACATACCCGACTATCGCAACCTAATCGCAAGTTATCAGTCCAAAAGGTAGGCGCATTCAAAAGAGATTTAGTGAACGGAGCCGAAGGAACCATGTAAAAACGGACCTGAAGCTTTGCAAGCGATCAATTAGTCCCATCTTCACAGAACATCTTTACGATAGAAATTTGCACGTAAATTGAATTAGCTACGATCAAATCTGACAATTAGTAGTTGTGATAAGTGGTAGTCACAGCTATCCTTTCTGAGGTTGGCAAACCATTTAAATCAGAAAGGAGGACGCCATGACTACCGCAGAGAAACTTATCAAAAATAAACTTGGATAGCTACAATTAGCTTCGTATTTGCAGAATGTATCCGAAGCGTGCCGTGTTATGGGCTATAGTCGAGACACGTCTTATCGGGTTAAAAATGCATACGAGCAGGGTGGTATCGAAGCCCTCAAGGAAAAAAATCGACGTAAACCAAACATCCGCAATAGAGTTTCTGAAGATATCGAACAGGCTGTCATAGAGCTCGCGTATAAAAATCCTTTCTATGGCCAGAAACGGGCCAGCGATACCCTTCGTCAGCGTGGCATCTTTATTTCAGCCGCCGGCGTTCGCTGTGTGTGGCTAAGACATAACTTGCAAACATTTAAGCTGCGCCTGAACGCCCTTGAGAAGCGTGTTGCTAAAACCGGTGAGGTTCTCACCGAAGCACAGCTGCAAGCCCTTGAGAAGGCCAAAGAGGAAAAGATGGCCTGGGGCGAAATTGAGACAGAGCATGTGGGATATCTGGGCTCTCAGGATACCTTCTATGTTGGCACTATCAAGGGGGTGGGCCGAATA
>JASFGF010000153.1:0-6777 GCA_050123915.1 Desulfobacterales bacterium
TCTAGCTAAGGAGGCGTTTTGTTATGGAACCAAAAATAGATCGAGCCGTTTTTCGTGACTTGAGTTACGGCTTGTATATTGTGACATCCAGCAGTGAAGGCCGGATGAATGGTCAAGTGGTAAACACGGTCATACAAGTCACGTCTGATCCGCCACGGGTTGCGGTCATTATAAACAAAAAGAATCTTACCCACGATTTTATTTTGAAAAGTAAGGTGTTTTCCGCTACGGTGTTAGAAGAATCTACTCCCATGACTTTTTTGGGTCCCTTCGGCTTTAGGTCGGGAAGAGATATCGACAAATTATCCAAAACGGCTTTCAAAGAGGGTATTACCGGTTGTCCGATGATCACCGAACATGCTCTGTCCGTATTAGAAGCTGAGGTTATTGATCAGATCGATCTAGGAACCCATACGATCTTTGTCGGTAACGTGGTCGGCAGCGAAATCCTGAAGAAAGGCGCACCCCTTACATATCAATATTATCATCAGGTGCTCAGGGGAAAATCGCCTCCAAATGCACCAACTTACGAAGTGAAACAATGATTTCTTATATTAAATAATTTAAAGGAAAAACCATGCCTTTTGCTGAAGTCAACAGTACGACACTCCAGTTTCGATTCGATGGACCAGAGCAGGGACCTGTCGTGATGCTTTCGAATGCTTTGGCCTCGGACCTTACCATGTGGGAATTTCAGGTTCCGGCGCTTACCGAGGCCGGCTATCGGGTACTCCGATATGACAGCCGCGGTCTTGGTCATTCTAAAGTGACCGAAGGTCCGTACTCCATTGAAATGCTGACGACCGATGCCGTGGGTTTAATGGATGCGCTCGGCTTGGAAAAGGTTCACTTCTGCGGCCTCTCTATGGGTGGAATGATCGGCCAGATGCTGGGCGTACAATATGGTGACCGGTTACTCTCGTTAACGCTCAGTTCTACCTCATCCCACATGGCTCCTAAGAAAATCTGGGATGAACGCATCGAAACCGTTCGAAAAGGCGGCATGGCAGTCGTGGTCGACGCAACCATCGACCGATGGTTCACCCTATCAGGTCAAGCACGCCTGGCATCTTCGGTCGAAAAGGTCCGGCGGGTTATTTTGGATACCCCTGTCAAAGGATTTTGTGCGTGCTGTGCCGCGATTCGAGATATGAACCAGCGAGAAACCATACGTACCGTTTCAACGTCAACGTTGGTGATGGTCGGCGAAAACGATTCCGGTACGCCGGTGTCGGCGGCGGAACAAATCCACCAAGGGATAACCTCTTCGGTGTTGACGATTATTCCAGATGCAGCCCACTTCGTTCAAATGGAACAATCAAGCATCTTTAACCAAGCACTCTTGGAGTTTATAAAAAAAAATACCATTTAACATGGAGGATTTCGTGAACCTAGAAATTTGGGCGGCTTTTGTTCTCGCCGCAACCATCATTCTGGTAATACCGGGCCCCACAATACTCCTGGTCATAAGCCAGGCCATATCGCATGGACGCAAAGCAGTCATACCCCTTGTTGCCGGTGTAACACTTGGCGATTTTACGGCCATGACACTTTCGATTATGGGGCTTGGTGCGGTCCTGGCAGCCTCTTCGGCACTTTTTTTAACACTGAAGTGGATCGGTGCTGTTTATCTCATATATCTTGGCATCAAACTTTGGCGATCAAATCCGGAAAAACACGACATCCGTTTCCCGCCAACAAGAACTTCAAACCGGTCTTTATTTAAAAGTGCCTTCTTCGTCACCGCATTAAACCCTAAAAGCATTGCTTTTTTTGTCGCATTTCTGCCACAGTTTATCAACAGCAGGAGTGAAACATTTCCCCAATTTTTACTTTTAGGGGCAACATTCCTCTTTCTTGCAGCTTTAAATTCGGCATTATATGCCCTCTTTGCCGGCCAGCTCCGTGATAAGCTGCAAAACTCAAACGTGCGTCGCTGGTTAAATCGCGGCGGTGGAAGCGCACTTATTTGTGCCGGACTTGCAACGGCAGCGTTAAAGCGATCTTCGTAATCGGTCAGCCTTTCAGCAGCACGTCGGCACGAAAAAGGAGAAATACATGCAGGAAGGAAATCATAAAAGCGCATTAATATTAGGTGTCTGTATTTTTTTGGGTTTGGCTTTTTTGGGCTATTTTTTAGGGTCCAGTCTTATTAAGTTTAAAGAGTATGAACGTACCGTAACCGTAAAGGGGCTTTCAGAAAAAGAATATCCTGCTGATGTTGCTTTATGGCCGATCCATTTTTCATCCACAAACAATGATTTAGCGGAACTTTACGCATCCCTTGAAGAATATACCGATGAAATTATCGGTTTTTTAAAAGACAACGGGTTTGAAAAACAAGAAATAACCGTGTCTCCTCCGAATATTGTCGACAAACTTTCCCAGGGCTATGAAAAATCAAAAATTGAATTTAGATATACTGCCACACAAACCATTACCGTTTATTCGAAAAAGATTAAAGATGTCAGAGCTACAATGAATAAATTGGCAGCACTAGGAAAGAAAGGAATTGTCTTTACAGGCTATGGGTATCAAAATTCCACTGAATACCTGTTCACGAGATTGAATGACATTAAACCCGTCATGGTGGAGGAAGCCACAACCAAAGCAAGAGAAGTTGCCGAGAAATTCGCAAAGGATTCCAATAGTAAGTTAGGAAAAATAAAAAGAGCAAGACAAGGTCAATTTTCTATTAATAACAGGGATAAAAACAATCCCCACATTAAAAAAATCAGAGTTGTTTCAACTGTAGAGTATTATCTGTCGGATTAATGGAGATAAAAAAATGAATGAGACGAGCATTCAGTCAAAATCGGAAATCCTGATTCAACGGCAGCATCGGATGACGGGCATCATACTCAACCGACCGCGCGCGTTGAACAGCCTTAACCTTGAAATGATCCGCTCGATCCAGAAAGCCCTGGATGAAATAGAAACCGACGAACGCTGCCGGTTCGTCCTGTTTTATGGTGCCGGCGAGAAAGGTTTCTGCGCTGGCGGAGATGTTAAGGCACTGGCCCGGGCCATACAGCAAAAAAGCGCCTTTGGTGCAGATATGATTCTGGAACAAGAGTACGATATGCTCTTGCGGCTCCATCGGTTTCCCAAACCGGTGATCGTCCTTGCCGACGGCATCACCATGGGGGCGGGACTGGGGCTGGCCGCTTCGGGTGACATAGCAGTGGCCACAGAGCGCACCCGTATGGCCATGCCGGAAACCAGAATCGGTTTTTTCCCGGATGTGGGCTCAACCGGTTGGATGTTCGACAGATGTCCGCCAGGGTATCCCGAGTATCTGGGGCTGACTGGTTATGAAATGGAAGGTACCGAAACCGTGCGTATCGGGTTTGCAACCCATTTAACATCATCAGATAAGCTACCGGAACTAATTAATATATTAGAAGGATATGAGACAGACCTCCCGCACTCGAGAAATCAGGCGGCAAAACAACTGGCTTCAACACTTGATCCGATTTTTAAAAAGGACATTGCCGCAAAAACCGATATGGACCAATGGGTGGCCGCCTATTTTAAAGGAAAAAGTTCTCTTGTAAAACTCATAGAATCGCTGAGACAATGCAGTATACAAACCCGCCTTTGCGACCAGGTTTTCGAGCGGCTGGCGGAAAGATCTCCCACGGCACTTGCAGTGACCCTGAAACTTTTACGGCACAACGAGCATCTTTCTCTTGAAAAAGTCTTTCAGACAGAACTCTCGGCAGCACGTTTTATTCTGAATCATCCTGATTATGTCGAGGGTGTCAGGGCGCGTTTGGTGGATAAAGACGACAATCCCCGCTGGCAGCCGGATAACATTGAAGCCGTCGGAGAATTGGATTTAAAACTGACAAGCTGACATGTGATCCTGTATCGCGGAGGAGCATTGTTTTCTGATCCACTTTCTTATTATACCAATATTCTGAATTGACAGACAAAATAATGTTATTCATCATTTATGATTTCACACCATTCTCTTCTTTGATTTCACGTTTAACCCTTGTTTTTGTTAATTAGAAATCGTTTAAATTTGGTGTTTTGAGACGGTCATAAACAGATCTACTACTATTTGTTGTTATTGTTTCCAAACCAATCTTTTATTTCTTCTTGAGAGTGAACCGAAGATGCAAGAAAGAAATCAAAATGGCTGTTCATTCTGTCTTTAAGATCATCCAGCTCCAATAATTCTTTTTCGTTTAATGATTTAGCATTTAAACGCCGTAAGGCATTCAAAAAATCCTCTCCAAGCATTATAATGTTTTCAAATTTTTCCATAAGTCCCTCACTATCTCCTCGGGTTCATCCATAGGCAGGGACCGGGGATGTCATTTTCGACCCCGGTTACTTATCCTGTGGGATTGATACCACAAAATAATGTCTATCAATATTTTGGCGTATACGACAAAATATCAGACACTTTGGTATAAATCAGCACTGCAATTAGACCATTCGTTCGATGTAACCATCTAATTTTATTTAAACTTAAACATAGCATATCGCAACCAACCAAATTTGCATGGTTTTTGCAATTGCAAATAAAAAGGCGGTCATTATGAAAGTAATAGTTAGCTTATTATTGGTTTTTTCAACAATTGTCGCCATTTGGAGCGCTTGGTGCATGATTGATTTTTCCGTTTATATGGTTTGTTTCTTACAGTGACAGTGCAGACAATTCCCCCGACATAAAAGATTTATAATACATATTGACATATCACCATGTGGTTTTATTTCAAATTATTAGGTTGAAAATAAATGTCTTCATCACCTAACCTCCTTAATGCCCCCGAGAACTGCTGAACTCTCGGGGGTTTCCTGTTTATCCGTAACAAGTCCGAAAACTCATTTTTGAAGATTGGTGTTTATCTTCCTCGATTTCCTCTTCAGCCGTAATCGCCTATTCCGTGGGGTTAAGATTCTAAATAAATCTGCCGATATATATACAGGAGAAATGATATGTTCAATGATATATTGCTGGATATAATTTTATGCCTCACAATTGTTTATGCGGGCTTAGTTATAATCATTTATCTGAGGTCTAAAAGATCGGCCTGACGACAAATAGTTGCCTCTATGGAAATCCTGGCCCAGAGTCCCCTTTTGGCGTCCCGTTCTTTTTCCGGTATACAGATTCCTCCTTAAATCATTCTGACAGGGATTTTTTATTGCATTTCGTTTCGTTGTAATTTAATAAGGTTATATAGAAAGAGGCCGATAAAGATAACCTGTAACCAAGAGGTTGCCATGGCGTGAATATTAAAACCCCATTTCTTAGAATAGAGAGTGGGGTTTTGTATTTGCATGGAACTTAAAAGGACAATAAATGGAAATAATTTATGCAGGCGCTACCAATCACGTAACTATAATTTGCCCCAAATGTGGATTGAAAAAAAATACAAATGTATTTAAATTTAAGGATACCCATAAGCGAATAAAGGCCAAATGTAAATGTGGCGAAGTTTTTCGGCTCGATTTGGAATTTCGAAGGTATCACCGTAAGATAGTACGGCTGGCTGGTGAATATTTTGAACAGGAAAAAGATGAAAAGGGAGAAGTATTCATCAAAGACATCTCAATGACCGGAATCAATTTTGAAACTCTTAAGCCACATAATATCTCTAAAGATGATACAGTTGAATTAAAATTTACTTTAGACAATCCAAATAAAACAGAACTCCACACACTCGTCAAAATAATGTGGGTCAATGATCTCGACGTTGGGGGACAGTTCATTGATCAAAGTAGCTTGAAACAGGATTTGGTTCTTTATCTAACAAAATAATTTGTCCTGGGACAGCAGCGTTTCGACAATTGCAAAAATAGGACTTATTCCACCTGACACCAGAAAAATATGATATCTGAAAATCAATTGTTGTTGTGAATGGTGTCGATCCTAGCAAGATATCTGAAATTTGAAGGTATCACATCTTACATTATAAACAGAACTGTATAACCACTGGTTAACCGAAGATTTAAGATGACGATAAAACACAAAATAATTGGGGATTTAAAATTAGTTTATGCAGTAACAGACGGCACTCTCAATTTCGAAGACTTAATGAACCATATTGAAGAGTTATCAAAAGATCCTAAATACAACTCACCGATGTTGAAATTAGTAGATTACAGAAACCTTAAAGAATATGAATTAACAACTAAAGAAGCTGAAATATTTGCGATTAAAAAGGCCTCTCTCACAGAAAGATTTTTACATGAAAAATGCGCATTCATCGTCCCTTCAGACCTGGTCTTTGGTATGATTCGCCATCACCAGGTCTTCATAGACGAAAATAAAATAAATACTAAAATCTTTAGAGATCTTGAAGAAGCAACAAAATGGTTGGGAATTGATGTCAAGGATGAAGAATTAATTATTGACTAACCAGAAGCTGCACTTGACGCCGAGAAGCACAACGTCCTTGATGGATTATTTTTGCAGTGGCGTAAGGAAGCTTTATTCTTACCACCGTTTATAACTGCTATAGATGACAGGTTTTTGAAACTTCAAAATTGTTGTGATATCGAATTTCAATAGTTTAGATTGTCGCCAAATATCCATCCCCCTCAGAAATCCATTTTTTTGATTTGTTTATTAGAGCCTATCTCTAGTGTTCAGGGCAAGGCGCGAAACGGTGAAAAAGCCGAGCATACACGTAGCATGTGAGCATTTTGAGCCGTTTCCAAACACAGCCATGGGTACTTAGATTGTTTTCGAGATAGGTTCTAATCTTAGCAGATGAACATATTTATGCCGGATAGAAATATCAGAAAATATGCACA
>JASFGF010000154.1:0-6748 GCA_050123915.1 Desulfobacterales bacterium
AGCTTGACCTCCCAACTGCCAACCAATGGACCCTTTTATTAAAGAGACCTCGCCGGTAACCTTCCCGCCCTTGTACACTTGGCCCGTGCCGTAAGAACCCCCGATACCGATGCCAGCTTTGCCGACGGTCGGAAAAACCGCATACCCATAAGCGTTCTTGAAAAATGGCTGAACCGCTTCAGACTTCTTGAAGACGTTAATAGTATCCGTAAACTTGTCGGCATGTGCCGGACTGGACAACATCAATGCCGCCATAACCACAATCAACACAACTGGAAAACGGTAGTTTTTTTTCATAATAGCTCCTTTCATCGATTAAATTATTAACAGTTTTACATGACAGGCCAGCCTGATAAACATGGCCTATCTCCTTTTCTCCATTTATTATTTTTAATTGCTGTAAAAGGATACGAATAATGAGAATCGATGGGGTCTTTTCATTTTTTCCCCTAAACTTAAAAGTGATTCGGCAATAAATAGCGTTATTATTTGTATCCCATGAAATCCTGTCCTGGGCTAATATGGGGATATTTCTTCAGCCGTTTGTCAGCCGGCTCTATTTTACCAGCTCAAGATCGCCGGGCATCCAGGTTTTGTCGAACCATGCTTTCAGTGGGCCGTAAAGTCTTAGTAAGACATTAAAGCTTTTCCCTGGCATGGTCTGAATCCAGTTACCTTCATGACCTTTCGGTGCCGCAGGCCCAAACCACATGGTGTAGGAACCATCCGAATTAGCTTTCACCGAAGGGTTGTTGCTGTCCAGCCCGCCGGTTTTTTGATCGGTTTCAAGAACTGAGCGGGTTTGCCCGTCATATACCATGAATGACCAGAAGTCTTTGGCTGGGATGGGGCTCGGTAAGGTGACTTTGTAGGTTTTGCCGCCGTCGAGATAGCGGCCTTCCGAATCGTGCGCACCCATTTCGTAAGCGGAACCGGTTCCGACCTTGGGTTTGGCCATGGCTGGAGTAATGGCGGTCGCGTAGTAGTGGAACATGATGCGGTCATCCAGTACCAACTCACCATTGTTCATGAATTCGTGACTGCCCCCGGCAAACGAGGAATACCACTGACGTTTGCCCGGATAGAAATACGCGCTCTCATTACGGGGGCGGAAAGTGATTGATCGCGCTATTGCATTGCCGATGGCCACGCCCTCGGTGAGGATCTTCTTCATGCGGGCGTCCGGCGCAAAGGGTTTGCCTTTCTTGATCCCGATCGAAGCAAACAATCCGACCAGCTCGGGGTTAAAGGCATTGGCGGGCTCGTACTGCACCACGGCGTTCAATTCATCGTAATAGGTGACATCGTTCGCGTGAATGGTGTTGATCTTCGCACCCGAAGCCATGACAACTTTTCCCTTCGGTGGGTTCTTCAGTTTTGAGAGAGGATAAATGCGGAATTGAGTTCTCAGGCCTTGGGTAGCCGAGTCGATGTCACCGTCTTTTACCAGCGCGCGCAAAAACATCCAGTTCCGGAACGTAGGTGTTTTGATGACGCGGTAACCGTCAGGAAGAGCGCCCGCATAATCGGGACCGACAAAGACGTACTTGCCGCCTTTGCCTTGATTCGGGCCCGTCGCCCCGAAGTCGGTGACCCAGCGAAAGAATGCATCATCAACAGCCCCGACGAGAGCTCCGGCTGGAACTTCCACGATGACCGGCTCCGCCTTAACGTTGATCTCGGCAAACGCATAGGGCGTGGTCGTCTGGGGGGTCAGAAGCAAACTCCGGGCGTCGTAGAGGTTTTCCCAAAGCACTAGGTCTCCCGGTTCCGCCCCAGCCTGCTTGAGGCCTTCCAGCATCGCGTAGATAGATGCGGCCGGTATGCCATTCAAGAACGCATCGACCGACCGCGACAGGTCGATAAAATCGAAGCTCTTCTTTACCGTTGCGTCACTGGGCATGCCGTCAAAAAAATCAAGTTCTCCCAGCATTTCCGTCTGCACCTTGTCAGGTGTCAACAGGCCCTTCGGTACATCGGCCTTATATTTGGGTTCTGAAGCATAGGCTGAAGAGAGGAGCGCGATCATTAATGCGGCTGAAGCCAGCAGAGTGAGGGTAAGGCGTTTAGATTTCATTATTAAGTCTCCTTTGCTTGCAGTTCTCAAAAGTTCGGCAAACGTTACTTTACCAGTTCGAAATCACCCGGCACCCAGGTCTTATCGAACCACGACTGCCCAGGCCCATAAAGACGCAGGAGAACGTTCCAGCTCTTACCGGGAACGGTCTGCACCCAGTTGGCTTCGTGACCCTTGGGTGCGGTGGGGCCGAACCAGACATCCACCGATGTGTCGTCGTTCACAACAACGCCTTTTTTCAGGCTGCCGATGCTCGGGAACTGCTGATCGGTCTGCAGCATCGAGCGGGTCTGGTTGTCATACACCACGACGGACCAGAAGTTCTTGGCCGGGATGTTGGGCGGCAGGTGGATCTTGTAGGTCTTGCTGCCGTCCAGGGGCCTGCCCTCGGAATCGGTGGTGGCCGCGGCGTACTGTGAGCCAACGCCGACCATCTTCATCGCCATGGCGGGCGTGATGCCGGTGGCGTAGTAATGGAACAGGACGCGGCCATCTAGGTTGCGAACCCCGGGTTGAAGTAAAAACTCGTAGCTGCCCCCGGGAAAACTGGTGAACCACTGCCGATCCGGGAAGTAGTACACCCCGTCCATGCGGGGGCGGAAAGTGAGGGCGCGAGCGGTCGCATTGGCCACTGCCACGGCTTCGGTGAGGATCTTCTTCATCCGGGCATCCGGCGCGAATTTCTTGCCCTTCTCGATGCCGATGGCGGCCAGCAAACCGAGGGTTTCCGGATTCAGCGCCTCATTCGGTTCGTACTGCACAATCGCGTTCACCTCTTCGTAGAAATGAAAGTCGTTGGCGTGAATCGTATTAAATTCCTTACCCGAGACATTGACGAACTTCATGGGCGGCGGGTTCTTCGAATCGGACAGCGAATAGGCTTTATAGAACTTCTTGGTGTTATTTACAGCCGTTTTGGTACTGCCGTTCTCCAGGAAGCCCCGAAAGAACATCAAGTTGCCGTAGGTCGGTGAGCGCAACACGAAGTAACCTTCCGGCACCTCGCCTTCATAGCCGGGAGGAAGGAGCAAATACTTGCCGCCCTTGCCTTTGTCCGGACCCGCGTTGCCAAAGTCGCCCACATACTTGAACCAGTGGTCGTCGATGATGCCAAGCACGTTCGGTGGTGTTTCGATCACCAGCGGACCCTTGCTGATGTCCAGCCAGGTCATGTTGTAGATGCTCTCGGTATTGGGGGTTAGATATAGGGACTTTGAGTCCATCAGGTTTTCCATGATGAGCACGGTCTGGTTGTTGTCAGCCCCCTGGGTGGCCCACCCGGTGCGGAATCCCTCCGCCGAGGCGCCAGGCACGGCGTTGAGAAAGGCCTCCACACCGCGCATGAAATCGAGGTTGTCATAGACCTTCTGCGTGGTGGCATCGTCCGGAAAACCGTCGAAGAACTTCAATGTGCCGAGACGAGTCTCGACGCTGTCCGGTGTGGTGATGGCCTCGGGAATGTCCGTCGTCATCTTCATCTTCGGCGGCTCGGTGGCCCAAGCTTGGATCAGGAACAAGACCGCGAGAAAACTGACGAGGCCTAAAAAGTGTTTCAGGGGTTTTGTTTTCATCGATTTCTCCTTTCACCTTATAGATAGCTCAAGGTGTTCGGCTGAGTTTGTTCTTAAGATCTACCATGGTTTGTTGGCTTACGCTGAAGATCTCTTGACGCGGTCGCTCCAAATCGATAATCAGGGCCAGGACGATGGCAAATGTAAGTATCAGCACCAAACCGGCTATGGGACTTCGCCTTCCGCTCAGTCCGGCCTGATATCCCATCATGGACATAGCGAGAAAAGCCACAAAATAGAGCGTTGCAAAAATGCTAACAGGTATTCGGTTGCGCAAGCCTGCATTTACTCGTTTTGTGTGCAGGTCGAACACTTCGTTCAAAGACCTGATGAATAATGTGGTGATACCGGAGTAATTACTATTTTCTGTTAGCGTAACCACTTTAGACCAGAGCTGATTATGCAATTCTTCCGATTTTACAATGGCCTGTTTGATTATTTCCATCTTACCTGTCTGGACTTGTACTCGAACATCTACATATTCACGTAAAAGTTCCTGAATTTCTGTGCCATAGGGTTTAGGAAGAAGTTTTGCCCGAAGATAGGTGGTTTCAATGGCATTCGCCTCATCGAGGACCAGTTGTTTTCTGGCATCGTAGCGAGAACCCGCCATGTTGAAGGTAAATGCCAGGAAAAAGGCAAGCAAACCGAGAGACGCTCCTAAAATGGTGCCTACCATGGGATTCTGTTCCCTTTTCAGACGCTCGTGCATAAATTTTCCCACGCGGAAGCCGAGCTCTGATGCGATAGAGAACACCAGTGTGGTGATAATGAACAGAACCCAGACTGGGATATTGTCAAGGAATTGAACATACGACATAAGCTTTTATCTCCTTCCTTATGGGACCTATCTGCTTGAAAATCATGAATTGTAATTGCCTTTAATCAATAGAGCAATAGTTGTGCCAATATAATATTATTTCATAACTATCCGTATTTTTATAGAATAATGAGATTTCGCCAAACAAATGTATCATAATATTTGGAAAGCTTGAGACACTTTCGTACCAAGAAATAAGGGGCCGAACATTTAAAACATCAGCCTTTTCTTGATATTAAAGGAAAAGTGCCTTCCTTTATTAATTAAGATAGTGAAATTCTGATGTTCATATACTGAAAGCAATCAATTTTCATACTTACCAATTGTGGTGATATATGTAATATTCGGTGGGCAGGTGATACCATGCAACGGGTCACGATTTTCGAAGAATAGAGAAGTTTTTTATGTGTTAACGGGGTGTGCTCCTCTGCGAACGCGTACCATGATTTGACGATGCCAGTCGATTAAGACCGATTTTTTTGAGACCTTTAGAAAATGTTCAATTTTTCTCAAGGTTAAGGAAGATGAAAATTTTAACCACCCCAGTACGATCTGCCGGCCTGTTCCGGTTTTTCAACGGAGACCTACGGGGCAGGCAGACATACATTGAGTATTTCGAGGATTAAAATTTGAATCTGACGCAAAGATTGGGCATAAGAGGGTGTTTTTCAAAGGTCTCTATTTGGCCATCAAGTGATTGACGGCGCCTTCCAGGCCGTCCAGAGTGAGTTCAAACATGGGAAAAATCTGTTGGATGGTGTTAATGGTTGCTGTCTGATGCCATAATTGTGAAAATACAGGATTCATCCAAACAGAGTGGGGAAACGTCCGGGCTAAAAATTTTAACTGCTCGATACTCGGTTTTCCACTTCTTTCCTCCACATGGATGGAGCCGTCTGCAGCCATCAGTTCATAGGGCGCCATGCTGCCGTCTCCCACCATGATGAGGCGGGTCTGCGGATCAAAGGAGATAAAATCTTCGACTTTAAAAGGTTTTTTGATTCTGGCCGGATCTTCCCAGAGAAAATCATAGACGGTGTTGTGAAAAAAGAAGGTTTTAAGATCCTTGAATTGGTCCCGGGCATAGTCAAAAAGGGTCTGAACAACCGGTATATATTGGTCCATGGACCATCCGCCGTTATCGATGGCCAGAATGACTTTGATGCGGTCTTTCAGGCGCCTTGAAAAGACGATTTCGATTTCGCCCCCGTTTTTCATGGTCTGATAAATGGTTTCATCAATGTTGACCTGATCTTTGGGACCCACCGGCACCATGTTGCGGAGCCTTTTGAGCGCTTCACCGATCATATCCTGTGTCAAAAGGCCGCGGCGGGAATAGTCTTTGTACCTTCTGTCCATGGCGACTTTGACGGCAGACTTGTTTCGGGATACACCGCCGACACGCATCCCCTCCGGGTGATATCCGGAATGACCCGTCGGTGACGTCCCGCCGGTTCCGATCCATGTTCTTCCCCCCTCGTGTCTCCCTTTTTGATCTTCAAGCCGTTTTTTGAAATATTCAATCAGCTCTTCCGGCGTCAGATCGATGATATCAGATTCATCCATCTCAAGGGCGGCGGCAAGAGATACAGGGTCTTCCAGCCACCCCTCCAGCAGGGCTCTGGTGACCTCATCAAGTTCAATGTCTTCATATTCGGGCATCTCGGCGTCCTGAAACCGGTGGGCAAAGACCTGATCATAGACATCAAAGTAGCGTTCGCTTTTAATCAGAATGGCCCGGGCAGAGGTGTAGAAGGCATCGATGGAGTTGATCAGCCCCATATCGAGTGCTTTTTGAAGGGTTAAAAACGAGGTCGGACTGACGGGTATCCCGACAGTCTTTAACTGGTAAAAGAAGTCTATGAACATATCTTTAGTTAATACAGACCGCGACGTTTTGTAGCACCCAATGCGCTTTTATAATCCTGACTTTTTTTAAACAACACTCCCAGAAAGGGAATATTTCCATCGGCCAACACATCGGGATTAAAGTCAGGATCCGTTTTAAGTGCCCTGATCCAGTTAATCAGCTCCCTGGTGGCAGGCTTCTTTTCAACTGCATCGATTTTACGTAGTTCGTAAAATGTGGATAAGGCGCTTTCCATGAGATTCGAGTTGATATCCGGAAAGTGAACCTGAATGATCTTTCGCATCATCTCCGGATCCGGAAAGGCGATGTGATGAAAATTGCATCTGCCCAGAAACGGATCCGACAGATCCTTCTTGGCATTGGAAGTGATAATGATGACAGGACGGAATCTGGCCGTGATGGTGTTGTCG
>JASFGF010000155.1:0-6713 GCA_050123915.1 Desulfobacterales bacterium
GAAAAAGTGAAGAGATGGCCAGAGCCCTTTTGAACGCAACCACCGATGCCGTCGTGTTGCTCGATCACGAAGGAATCATTCTCGATATCAATGACACTTACGCTCAGAAATTTCAAAAAACTCCCGATGAAATGCTGGGATTGTGTATCTGGTATTTGTTTTCACACGAAGTTGCCGGCCTCAGAATGGTGCATGTCAATAAGGTGTTTAAAACAGGCCTGCCGGTACGGGTTATCGATGAGCGGCATGGGATTTGGCATGACACGATAATTTATCCTGTTCCTAATCCCGGAGGCGGAGTGACACGTGTTGCTGTTTTTGCTCGCGACATCACGGATCGAAAACTGGCTGAAGAACATATCCGCACCCTCTCCCAACAGCTTATAAAAACCCGGGAACTAGAACGTCAGCGGATTGCCCGGGATCTGCACGATAATGTGGCCCAAGAGCTTTCCCTGTTAAAAATTAGTTGGGAAACCCTTTTTGATAACCACCCGTTGATCCCGGATAAAATTAGACAAAAGACTTCGGAACTGTCAAAAATTCTTCAAAGATCCATATCGGCGGTCCGGGATATGGCGTATGATTTACACCCTCCGGGACTATATCAGCTCGGGCTCGTTCACACCATATATCAATATTGCGAAGAGTTTTCTGAGAAGAATGAAATAGACATCGACTTTTTTGCTGCAGGTATGGATGATTTAAAAATTTCTCCTGACACCGAAATCAACCTGTACCGCTTGATTCAGGAGGGGCTCTGGAACATTAAAAAGCATGCTGAAGCAACCAAAGTTACCGTTAAGCTGGTTGCATCTTTTCCAAACATCATCCTTCGCATAAAGGACGATGGCAAAGGATTTAATGTAAAGGAACGGTTAAGTGCGGCTTCAAAAGAGAAACGGATGGGGCTCCGAAGTATGGAGGAAAGGGTCAGCCTGCTCAACGGAAAGATGAAGATTCATTCACGCCCGAAAGAGGGCACAAAAGTCTTTATTGAAGTTCCATATAAGGAGAAAGAACGTGGCTGAACAGAAAAATATCATCATTATTGATGATCACCCGCTTTTCAGGGAAGGACTCAAAACGATTATCAGCCGCGATAACCGGTTTAAGGTGGTCGGAGAGGCCGGAAGCGGTCATGAAGGATTCGAGATGGTCAAAAGGCTTAAGCCGGATCTGGTGGTGATAGATATATCTCTGCCGGATCAAAGCGGCATCCAGCTCGCTCGTGATTTGCGTGAACGTTTATCGGAAATCAAAATCCTGATTGTCAGCATGCATTCAAAGATCGATTATATTGCAGAGGCGTTTCAAGCCGGAGCAACTGGTTATGTGGTCAAGGAGTCTGCCTCCGAGAGGCTTCTTCAGGGACTCAAATCAGTTGCAAAGGGAGATTATTATCTGGATAGCTCCGTTTCCCATGCTGTTGTTGAAAATCTTATGAAATCTCCCTTAAAAGCAGCCAAGATTACGGATGCCGATTACGCCACTTTAACACCCCGAGAGCAAGAGGTGATGCGCCTTCTGGCAGAGGGCCTTTCCAGCAAAGCGGTTGCTGAAAAGCTTTTCATCAGCCCCAAGACTGTTGAAAACCACCGCGCCAATATTATGAACAAACTCGGTCTTCACAGCACCATCGAATTGGTTCGATATGCCGCAAAACTTGGCCTGATCGACGTGGATCTCTGGAAAGACTAAACCATTCACATATTACCGGCAATGTTCGGGAGTCCTTCCCGACCCATGGGGGTTTCCCCCATTAAAATAAACCTTCCCCTCTATGGACAAGAGAGATTCCAACTTGTTAATAATAAATCGAAAATTGTCTTTGATGTTCTTTGAATAACACTCGATAAAAGGGGGATACATGATCTCTTCTCCATGTAAAAATTGCTCTAAAAGAAATCTGCCGAAGGAAAAGTGCGTCAAAGAGTGCAAGTTGCTGCAAGCCATACAAGATATGGAATTAACTACTGAAAAACTAAATGACGGAAGTAGTATAGACTTTACCGAGGAGTATAGTTACAGTGTTCCTTTTGGACTTTCAATGGGATCCTTTTGAAAATCCATGATTTTTCGCTGTACAGAAGATTTATAAGGTAAAATAACTTACCTGATGTATGCTGACAAAAAACGATAAAAATACTTTGAGTAACGGTGGCCGCCCAAAGGGCAATGGAAAGATACCGATGGTTGCATCCAATCATATCGGCAACCGTTCTGAAAAAAAGAGCTTTCTCGATATCGCAACGCTGATTCGAAGCATTCAGCGAGCCGAAGGTAATACGGACTGTTTTCAGATTGGAATGATAGACTGTGATCAGGTGGATTGCAAATGGCGGGTCTTTTGCCTGGAAGTATATCCGGTCTTTGGCAAGGATGAAACCTGATTTGCTGATGTCGTAAGAGATGCCGTACAGGCAATTTTTCTACGCATTCCTCACCACCTGTCTGGTGGTGTTCAGTCTCTGCCGGTTGAGAGGTCTTAACCTTTTGCGCCAAAACCCTTTGGCAATGAAATCAGGCGCGATTTCATTTTAAACAAATTTATATACCGGCAGAGACCTATTTTTTTCTTTCCTTAAGTATTAATTTTTTATATTCCTGTCACTATTTGAAACGATCCGTTTAGGACATCACAAGGGTGTCATCTCCTAAAAAGTTTTTCTTAAAGTTGATAAATTTCATAAAGTATACAAAACTCGAGTTGTTTATTAATAAGAGGCCAAATGTTTCTGATTGCCGGCGTTACGCCGAAAATAACAATTCTTGACAACACCCCCAGACGATGTCCGGTATGCGGTCTCCATCAGGCCTACTACAAACGGGTGGATCATTATTTTAATTTGTTTTTCATACCGATTTTTAGAGTCAAAAAAGGAGAGCCGTTTATCATGTGTGAAAGATGTGAAAGAACGGTGCATGAATTTAAAGAAGACCATGGAAAAATCTGGCCGGACATTAAAGGGACGACGTGTCATCATTGCGGGAAAAAATTAGAGAAAACCTTTGAATATTGTCCTTACTGTGGCAAACCTACTTAGAAGCTATCTCAAAATAATCTTTTGGCCCAATCTGCCTGAGGCGGACAAGCCTCGGTGTTGGTGCCTCGTTTTAAGTCCTTGACATACTTTAGTATGCGTGTTGAAGATCCCGTCAACAGACGGGGCGGGCTAAAACTCGGCTCCGCCTTTTTATCCCGCCGGGTTTTAGCGGGGGATCTTGAACCAAAATCTTTATTTTGAGATGGCTTCTAGTGTCCGTATTTTTGGATGGACACTATTTAAAAATGAGCCAACATATTAAAAAATTAATGCATAACATTGAACGTCATATCGTTTTAATGGGACCACAAGTGCCTTGGAATACCGGCAATATCGGTCGCACCTGCCTGGGCACCGGCGCATTTCTCCACTTGATAAAACCCTTGGGTTTTTCTCTTGAAAATCGTGAACTTAAAAGAGCAGGTCTTGATTACTGGCATAACGTCAAACTTTCGGTCTGGGATGACTTTAAAAGTTTTCAAAAAAAGATGGCACCGGGAACACACGAAGTTGCAGTGTTCACGAAAAACGGGTCCATTCCCTTTTGGTCTATGCCGTGTCGGGACAGGCTTTTTCTCATTTTCGGATCGGAAACCAAGGGACTTCCGGAAGAGATACTATCCAAACATAAATACGCCACCTATCTCATCCCCATTACATCAGATATTCGGTGTTTGAATCTATCCACGGCAGTTGGGATAGCACTTTATGAAAGTCTGCGCCCATAGCCCGAATATCCATTCCGCTTTCCGAGCCGGAGGCCGATATAAAAAGGTTAAAAATAAAAATTTTTCGACCCCTCAAGCATTTAAATAGTGTCCATCCATAAATGAGGATTTTTGTTCAAGATCCCCCGCTGAAAATAACGGGATAAAAAGGCATGCGAAAAAAATAGCCACCCCGTGAAAGTGCCGGGACAAGCCGGCATATGTTAATATCCCGAGGATTATTTTTTGAACATAACCCCAGAGAAATAGGCTCCGCATTTCACAGGGCAGGCGCAGAGACTTGTCCGTCCCCGGCGGATTTGACAAAAAGACCATTTATGGGTGGGCACTAATAAAAATAGGGTGCGGACTATATCCGCACCCTATTCGTCTAAATGAGTTATCTGTAAAATTTTACGGTTTAGAACAGTCCCGTAACTTTACCGGTTTCCACATCCACATCGACGCGGCGGTATGCCGGGTCGGAACTGGTTCCAGGCATCAGGCTGATGGCACCGCAGCAAGGACAGAGGAACTTGGCGCCGGAAAAGATCAGCACATCTTGAATGGGCAGGGTCCATCCCTTGGGGGTACCTTTCACCGCTGGATCGTGGGTGAGAGAAAGATGGGTTTTGACCATCATGGTGGTGAAGTCATCATACTTGGGATCAGCTTCGAGCATCTTGGCCTTAGCTTCGGCTGCCGGCGTCCAGGCTACACCGTCGGCGCCGTAGACGTTCTTGGCAATGAGCTCTACCCGGTCACGCAGTTTCGTTTCCAGCGGATAGAGGAACTCGAATTTAGGTTCATCTTGACAGGCTTCGATAACCGCATCGGCAAATTCCAAAGCACCGTCGCCACCATCGGCCCAGTGGGTAGATACCGCACAACGTGCACCCGCTTCCTCGGCATACTTTCTAACCATGGCGATCTCGTCCTTGGTGTCGGTATGGAAGCAGTTGATGCAGACCACCGGGTTGATCCCGGACATCCGGATGGTGTTAATGTGATGCACCATATTTTGAACACCCTTTTCCAGTATGTCCAGACCTTCTTTCTGATACTCTTTGGGCAGCGGAAGTCCGGCCACGACCTTGGGGCCGCCGCCGTGCATCTTCAGTGCCCGAATGGTGGTGGTGAGTACGGAGACATGGGGTTTCAGGCCGCTGTAACGGCATTTGACGTTCCAGAATTTTTCAAAGCCGATGTCAGCGCCGAAACCGGATTCTGTTACGTGGTAGTCAAAAAGTTTGAGACCGACTCGGTCGGCAATGATGGATGACTGACCCACGGCGATGTTGGCAAACGGTCCTGCGTGAATCATACAGGGTTGATACTCTGCCGTCATCATCAAGGTCGGGTTGATGGTGTTGCGCATCCAGGCGGTCATGGCGTTACCGACTTCCAGATCGCCGGTGGTAACCGGTTTGCCTGATTTGTCGAAAGCCACGGTGATGTTGTTCAATTTTTCGCGCAGATCTTTCAGATCGCGAACGATGGAAAGAATCGCCATGAGCTCGGAGCTGACCGCGATCCCGAACTTGGACTGCATGGTGAAACCATCATAGCGGCCGCCGAGACCGATGATGATATTTCGCAGGGACTGGGCGCAGTAGTCCAAGATCCAGCCCATCTCCACTCGGGTGGGGTCGATGTCCAGCCTGGGCATGCGGGTCAGACGCGCAAGCTGTTCATCGTTGTAGTTACGCTCGTGCTGCATTCTGGCGGTCAGGGCAACCATGGCCAGGTTGTGAGCGTTCATGATGTCGTTGATGTCGCCGGTTAGACCCATGGAGAATTCAGTCATGGGAATGATCAATGAGTTGCCGCCGCCTGCCGCGGTTCCTTTAATGTTCATGGTCGGACCACCGGAAGGTTGCCGCAGACAACCACCGACATTTACACCACGTTTGCCCATACCTTCCATGAGACCGCAGGAAGTGGTACTCTTGCCTTCACCTAATGGGGTGGGGGTGATGGCGGTTACCTCAATGTACTTGCCATCTGGTTTGTCTTTCAACCGATCAATAATTTTAAGGAAATCCAGCTTGCACAATCTTCCCATGGGCAGGATTTCGTCCTTTTCCAAGGCCAGTTTTTCCCGCCAATCGTCGGGATAAGGCATGTTTTCTTCGGCCGCTTCTGAAATCTGCCAGTCGGCCATTTCTACCGCATTGTAAGCCATGTAATCAATCCTCCTCTATAATATTTGGGTTAATAAAACAGGAACCCGGTACCCACTCCTAGGTCCCTTCAGCTTTGGTTAATAACTTTGAAATGTTAAATTTTTATTGGGGTATAGACCGTGTTTTAAAACATAATCCATTTAATTTGGCAAGCAAAATAACCGTTTTTATTAAATTCAGCAATAATTCAAAAAAAACAGAAATTGTCAATAGAAAAATGCCTTCACATACTTAACCCTGAAGCTGGTTCAAGCGGTAATAAAATCCTTTAATATTCATTAATTCCGAATGGTTACCAGTTTCGATGATTTGTCCCCTGTTAAGCACAATAATTTTGTCTGCTTCCCGGGCGGTTGAGAGTCGGTGTGCCACAATAATTGACGTCCGGTTGGACATCAATTTGGTTAATGCCTCCTGAATTTTAACCTCGGTCTCCGAATCGATATATGATGTTGCCTCATCGAGAATAATAAGGTCCGGATGACGGGCAAAGGCCCTTGCAATGGATATGAGCTGGCGTTCACCGCTTGAAATGGATGTTCCACCCTCGGAAAGTACCGTATGAACGCCCTGAGGCAATTTTTCTACAAGCATTTTACAGTTTGAGTCCTGCAAAATCTGCTGAAATGTTGCTTCCGAAAGATCTTGTCCTCCCAGGGTAATATTTTCTCGGATGGTATCAGAGAACAAAAAAGGATCCTGCATCACCAGTGCCATTTTTGATCTTAACTCGTTGATATCTTGTTTTTTAATATCAATCCCATTCAACAGGA
>JASFGF010000156.1:0-6684 GCA_050123915.1 Desulfobacterales bacterium
TGCTTGGCAATTTCGATCTGACGCCTCCGATACACACTGTCTCTGGGCAAACCTTCGGTCGGGAGGTCGGGATGGGGCAATGCATTTGATCTCAACTTTTCGATATTCGCTTTTCTGATGGTATCCAGTATGTCTCCGGCAACGATGGTAAACTCCCATGGCTGGCTGTTTTCAGCAGACGGCGCACGAACTGCAACTTCAATGATTTTTCTGAGAATATGTTGAGGGACAGGGTCAGCCGTAAAATCTCTGATGCTCTTTCGTGTTTTGATGGCTTCGATGATATTCACATTTGTACTCCTTAAAAATATTGCTGAACTAACCATTTCAAAAATTCGAAACGCTCAGCTTTGGTTTAAAAAATTGGAATGTATGATGTGTATTTAATTTTAAAAGGGTTTTTGGCGCCATGCCTTTTGAGTTGACAGGCAACCATCTTTTATTATATTAAATTCTCTCGCATGTTATATTCTTTCCCATAACATTTATGATCGGTTCAATTCAAGACCGGATCTTTTTCGCGGTTTCGATTATTCTCTGATAAAATATCGGCGTTAAAGTCACCGACTTTTTATACATAAAGTTCGTGTCGTTTTATAATTTAAAAGAGGGACAGTTTTTTTCAGTTTTTAATCTTAACACAACGATTGGGAGGATCTTCAAAATGGCTAAAAAATGGGTTTATCTCTTGGATGAAGTTGACCAGGCGGAAGCGTATGTCGGTGGTGAGTGGGATAATGTGCGCGGATTGCTCGGAGGCAAAGGCGCAAATCTGTCGGAAATGGTTCGCATCGGTATTCCCGTTCCTCCTGGATTTACCGTTACCACAGAAGCCTGCAATACCTATCTTGCTTCAGGCGAAACGTTTCCCAAGGGAATGAGAGAAGAGATGCTTGAAGCTTTAAAAGCCATTGAAGAGACGACCGGTAAAAAGTTCGGTGACCAGAAAAATCCACTGTTGATTTCCTGTCGAAGTGGCGCAAAGTTCTCCATGCCGGGCATGATGGACACGGTTCTTAATATTGGACTGAATGATAAAACCGCCGAAGGAATGATAAAGCTGACCGGCGATGAACGGTTTGTTTACGATTCTTATCGCCGATTGGTGCAGATGTTCGGCAATGTGGTCATGGAAGCACCTGATGAAGCCTTTGAGGAAGTCATCACCGAAGCCCGTGCAAAAGCAGGTGTTGAAACCGATGCCGAGCTGTCTGCCGATGATTGGAAGGATGTCATAGAAAAATTCAAGGTGATCTTCAAACAATACGCCGGCCGATATTTCCCCACCGATCCGTTTGAACAGCTTTTTATGGCCACAGAAGCTGTTTTCAGGAGTTGGAACGGCAAAAGGGCCGTTGATTATCGCAATGCAGCAGGTATTTCCCATGATCTGGGCACTGCGGTGACGGTCCAGACCATGGTGTTTGGAAATATGGGAGATGACAGTGCCACCGGTGTTGCTATGACCCGGGACGGCTCCACAGGAGAAAATAAAATTGAAGGCGATTACCTGACCAACGCCCAGGGTGAGGACGTGGTGGCCGGAATCCGTTTAACCAATGAGATCTCCAGATTAAAAGCAGAAATGCCCGAGGCTTATGGTGAATTTGAAAAAATCTGCAAACAACTGGATACACATTATCGTGAGATGCAGGATGTGGAGTTTACCATTGAAAAGGGTAAATTTTGGATGCTGCAAACCCGTGACGGCAAACGAACGGCCCAGGCTGCGGTTCGAATCGCCGTTGATATGGTCGAGGAAGGATTGATCACCAAAGAAGAAGCGGTGATGCGTATCAGTCCCGAACAGATCGACTTTTTTTTGCATCCACAGTTTGACCGGGAGGCAGTAAAAGAACTCAAAGCCAAAGGAGATATGCTGGCCAGAGGTCTTAATGTTTCACCTGGTGCGGCATTCGGCGTCGTTGCTCTGGACGCGGATATTGCCGAGTTGTGGTCAAAGGAAGAAAACAAGAAAGTAATCATGGTTCGACCTGAAACCCGGCCGGACGACGTGCACGGGATGCTCGCAGCACAAGGTATTCTCACCAGCCGCGGCGGCCGTACCAGCCATGCGGCTTTGGTTGCCCGCCAGTTTGGTAAACCTGCCGTGGTGGGCGTGTCCGAACTGAAAATCGATATGGTCAAACGCCAAATGGAAGTCAAAGACAAAGTCATCAAAGAGGGTGACTGGATCTCAATTGACGGTACTGTCGGCGAGCTCTATGCCGGAAAGGTTAAAACAATGGTGCCGGACATCCAGGATCCCTGGTTGATGAAGGTGCTTTCCTGGGCGGATGAGGTTCGTCGCCTGGGTGTATGGGCAAACGCTGATTATCCCGCCGATGCCCAGCGTGCAAGGGAATACGGCGCAGAAGGTATCGGCCTGTGTCGTACGGAGCACATGTTTTTTGAGGCCGAACGTCTGCCTTTTGTGCAAAAAATGATCATGACAGATTTGCCAAGTGAACGGCGTGAATCACTTGATGCGTTGCTGCCTTTTCAACGGGAAGATTTTGCAGGTCTTTTCCGGGTCATGGACGGATTGCCCGTCATTATCCGCCTGATCGATCCTCCTTTGCACGAATTTTTACCCAACCACATTGACCTGCTGCGTGATCTGTCGGATCACAAGATTCGTCTGAAAAACGCCGGCACCCTCGAAGAAATCGATACGCTTTTGGACAAGATCGAAAAAGAAGAACACATTCTCAAACGGGTCGAAAGTCTGCACGAGTCAAATCCCATGTTGGGATTACGTGGCGTTCGATTGGGCATCCATATTCCGGAACTGACCATTATGCAGGTCCGCGCCATTTTTGAGGCCGCCTGCATCGTGGCCAAAGAGGGCATCGACGTGCATCCCGAGGTGATGATTCCTTTGACCAGCCATGTGAACGAGCTGAAAGTTCAACGAAAGATCCTTGAAGCCGAGGCCAAGGAGGTTATGAAGGAACAGGGCATTAAGCCGGACTACAAGTTCGGAACCATGATCGAGATTCCCCGTGCGGCTTTAACTTGCGATCAAATTGCTGAATATGCCGCCTTCATATCCTTTGGGACCAATGACCTGACCCAGACCACCTTCGGTATTTCCAGAGATGATGCTGAAGCCGGATTTTTGATTGAATATATGGAAAAAGAAATTTTGCCGGAGAACCCGTTTGCCGTCATCGACCGGGACGGTGTGGGCCTTTTGATGGAAATAGCGGTTCAAAAAGGGCGGTCCGTTCGGCCTGATTTGGAATGCGGTATCTGCGGAGAACACGGTGGTGACCCCGAGTCGATTCAGTTGTGCCATGAGTTGGGGTTGACATATGTTTCTTGCTCTCCCTTCCGTATACCGGTTGCACGTCTGGCTGCCGCCCACGCAGCCCTGCGTGAGAAGAAAGCAAAGAGTTAGCTGTCATCGTCTGAGTCGTTGAATGGGACAATGGTCGAATTGACGCGTTTCCGAAGCCTTTTTGCAAGTGCCTAAAGTTTGAAGTGATCTAAAGTGACTAAAGTCGAGGTAGCGCTAACGCGCTGCCATTAAATTATAATTGGCTAAAAATTCCTTAACTTTAGTCACTTGTAACTTTTTATATTTTCATTTAAAGGCACATTATGAAAATAAACACTTGACCTGTCAACCATCCAACGATCTGATAACGTGAGACCTTTGTAACATCCCCATTTTTGTTCAAGTTCAAGGAAGCCGAAAATTTTAACCGCAGACATACATCGAGTATTTTGAGGATTAAAATTTGAGCCTGACGCAGAAATTGGTCAAAAATTAGCATGTTACAAAGGTCTCAGGGAGGGTGCCATGTCTCTGTATCTTGTTCAACACGGCAAAAGTCTGCCCAAAGACAAAGATCCCAAAAAGGGTCTTTCTCAAGAGGGAATTGCCGAAACCGAACGCATTGCCCGGGTCGCCAAGGGATATGCGATCGAAGTGTCAAAGATCACCCACAGCGGAAAGACCCGAGCCCGTCAGACCGCTGACATCTTTGAAGCAGCCTTAAAACCCCCGGACGGGATTCATGAAAGCAGCGGGCTGAGTCCCATGGATGACGTAACCGTTTTTGCCGACACCATCGACAGCACGAAAAATATTATGCTGGTGGGGCATCTGCCGTTCATGGAACGGCTGACCGCCTTTTTGATCACAGGATCTTTCGAAAAACCGGTGTTTAAGTTTCAAAACAGCGGGATCGTCTGTCTGGACAAAGCTCCGGCCACTGAATCCTGGGTGATCAAGTGGACATTGATGCCCCATATCGGGTAAGCGTCGGCTGATATGTTTGATCAAAACGTTTTTACAGATCATCGTTCATAAAAAAAAATCCCCGAAGGTCTTGCCAAAATCGTTATGCACGAAACCATGCATTCTAAAATTAGGTTATTGATCCATTACAGAATTGCCAACGCGGGTCTGTTGATTTTTGTGTTTATTTTAGCTTTGACCGCGTGTTCAACAAAAAAGCTTAATGAAATTAACTTGATGCCTGCACCTGATGTCTACGAAGGCGGTGCTGTCGATCCTTTCACCGACACAGATCCCATCGGAAAAATTCCATATAACGGGATTCTGTATGCCACAGACCGGTCTCCGGCCAAAGAAAACCATCACTTTTACAAAAACAAAAGAGGAAACCTGCTGCGACTCGGTGTTGCGAAAATAAAGGCCGGAAAGGAGGATATCACCTGGGAGGAAGCACGACGAATTTCTTTGCTGAAAAACCGCCCGGTCAATTATCCTCTGAAAGTGACTGAAGTAAAGGAGCTTGGTGTCCTGGATCGCAGCATTACGGTTTTTACGCCTCCGGATTTAATAACCAAGGACCTGTATCAGCCGGCAAACCGTTTTGCCGAACTGGTCAATGAAAAATTAAAACAATCCGAGCGTAAAGATATCTACATCTATGTCCATGGTTACAAGGTTGTTTTCGAAAACCCTGTTTTGGTTGCCAGCGAATTGTGGCATTTTCTCGGGTATGACGGGGTGTTTATCGCCTATGCCTGGCCGTCGACACCAAAGACCCTGGCCTATGTGTCGGATGCGGAGACCGCGGCCATTTCGTCGCATTTTCTTCAAATATTTTTACAATATCTGGCCGAGGAAACCGATGCTAAGAACATCCATATCGTGGGGTACAGTGCCGGAACGCGAGTGGTCATTTCAGCATTGGCTCAACTGGCCATGATGACCACTGATCAAGACAAGGCCGCGATTCAACGTAAGCTGCGAATCGGGCATGTGATTCTGACAGCCAGCGATTTCGACCGCCAGCTTTTCGGTATTCAGCTTGTCAAGGGGCTGTTGAAGGTTCCCCGAACGCTCACCGTATATGTGTCGGAATCCGATTCGGCGCTGGGTTTTTCCAGATGGCTTTTTGGCCGGGAGCGGCTCGGACAGATGTGGAAGGACCGTAAATTACCAGAAATCGTAGCAAAGTATCTTCAACAACGTCAAGAGCTCATCTTAATTGATGTCACGGATGCTGAAGCAGCCACTGCCGGTAACGGCCATGCCTATTTTCGAAAAAGTCCTTGGACCAGCAGTGATATCCTTATGACATTGATGCACGACTTAAGGCCGGATGAAAGGGGATTGGTCCGATCCGAGGATATCCCGATCTGGACCTTTCCTCCTGATTATATCCAACGGCTGAGAGCTGCCTTGCTCAAGGTGTTGCCTGACGCTAAAAAAAGCCTTGAGTAATCCACTTATTTCCATTGACGAAGGGTTTAAGTGATCCGCTACAGAACCGGCGGATAAAAATGCTGAAAAACTCTAAAGAATTAAAAGCTTGGCAAAATCTAAACCCGTTAAAAGGTGTTGACAGAATATTTCAAGAAAAAGTATGGTGTGACCACGATTAACATACAGCGAGGTGTTAAGAATGATGGAAGCCAAGGGTTTTGACGCGCTTTTTACACCAGATGTTCTAGAGCAGCTATTTCCAAAAGAGCGATCAGACCGATTTTTTGATGCCCTTTACGGAGATATTGAAGACGGTGCCTACGACATCAGTCTCGAATTCATCGGCTCTCGGGAAAACCGGCTCGAGTTTATGCTGCGTCTGACCCAGCGACCCGGAAAATGTATCACCTGCAGCCTTACTTATGGCCTGCCCGAAGTTTTTACCCGTCATCCGATCATCAACATCAAGGGTCTGGTTCAAAACATCGGAGCACTTCTTGACGGCAGGGGCCGGGTCGAAGACTGGCAGCTTGGGCCTACCCAGGAAATCTCAAACGATGTTCACACCATTCCCCTTGACATCTTTTTGCAAACATAATCCGACTCAGCAAGTATTGTAGAAAAAGAAAATGTTCTCTTTAAAAGATATTATCGATATTGCCGTACAGATCGAACAAAACGGCGAACGTGTCTACAGAAACGCAGCCCAAAAAATTGAAGATCCTTCACTGCGCTCCCTGCTGCAAGAGCTGGCTGATGAAGAAGCTCAGCATGCAAAATGGTTTGAAGCGCTCATGGACACGGTGACCGGTACCGGGGATTTCCCGGAACAGGAAAAAATGGGCCGGGCTTTGCTCAAAAATGCCGTCGGTGCCCAGA
The DNA here is from genome assembly GCA_050123915.1 of Desulfobacterales bacterium. Taxonomy (GTDB): domain Bacteria; phylum Desulfobacterota; class Desulfobacteria; order Desulfobacterales; family UBA11574; genus UBA11574. The sequence continues at coordinate 6,569 of JASFGF010000156.1, forward strand.
GTTTTACCCTTGAGGATGCTGATTTTTCAAGCATGGGAACGATCGAAGACCTGTTCGAACTGGCCATAGAATTTGAAAAGGACACGGTGTTGTTTTATGGGATGCTCCAGCCTCTG
>JASFGF010000157.1:0-6681 GCA_050123915.1 Desulfobacterales bacterium
GCCGGTCTATAGAGACTACTTGAAGTGAATCTCAAAAACCGAATGATTGTGACAGAGAGACGTTTATTTTTACCATATAAAGGTTATCGTTGGGTTGAATTTGTTTGTCTTTAACCTTAATTTTTTTTGCGCTAAGACCATGGATTTTTTATATCTTTCCCCTGAACTTCCACTGATATATTTTAAGATCGGCATCCGAATCGGAAATACTCCACATGTCGAATTTTGTTCTGCAAAAGCCTTAAGGAGAAAAATGCATTTATATTATCAAAAAGGATAAAAACCATGAATATCATATATCTCTCACCCCATTTCCCGCCCCATTACCACCGTTTCTGCCGGAATCTGAAACAGGCCGGGGCCAATGTGCTGGGGATTGGAGACGAGCAGTACGATCACTTGGCCATTGAGGTGCGTGATTCTCTTACAGAATACTTTCGAATAGATGATATGCACAACTACGATGCGTTGCTGCGGGCCTGCGGATTTTTCACCCACAAGTACGGTAAGATCGATCGGTTTGAATCGCTAAACGAGTACTGGTTAAGCACCGAAGCCCGGATACGGGACGATTTCAACATCTTCGGTATTCGAGGCCGCAACATTGATCACATTCGCCGCAAATCCCGGATGAAGGACAAATTCCGGGAAGCCGGGGTGCCGGTGCCCCGGGGACGGGTGGTGCAGACCGTGGAGGACGCCCGAGAGTTGATCCGTGAGACGGGCTATCCGGTAGTGGCCAAACCCGATGCAGGTGTGGGTGCCCTGGACACCTATCGCCTGGAGAGTGATGAAGATCTGCTCAAATTCTTTGCCGGCAAGCCGGCAGTGGATTACATACTTGAAGAATTCATTTCCGGAACCATTTATTCTTTTGACGGACTGGCCGACTGCAACGGCAACCTGGTATTTTATACCTCGCATACGTTCAGTCAAGGAATCATGGAAACGGTCAACGAGTCGCGCCACATCTATTACTACTCGCTGCGGGAGATTCCCCCGGCCCTGGAAGCGCTCGGGCGACGGTGCATAAAGGCGTTCGAGGTGAAAGAGCGTTTTTTTCATATCGAATTTTTTCAAACCGACGCCGACACCTATACAGGGCTGGAAGTGAACATGCGTCCGCCGGGCGGCTTTACCACCGACATGTTCAATTATGCCTGTGACATCGACATTTATCGGGTATGGGCCGAACTGTTGGTACACCGGCGCACGGAACTTGCCTATACACGCAAGCATCACTGTTGCTACGCGAGCCGCAAAAACAACCAGCGTTATCTTCACGGAAATGAAGACATCATAATCCGTTACGGTGATTTTATGGTCCAGATAGCAAGCGTTCCAGGAGTTTTCAGCAGTGCCCTGGGCGATATCGGTTATATCTTCAGATCAGAAAAATTGGACGATATTTTTGAGATTATTAATTTCATTCATGCACCTAAAACCTAAAATATGCAATTGCTGATGTCGCCCCGGCTGCAAGTTGCGTCTGCGAAATCCCGTTTGCCACAAGTCCCGTTTTCGGTGCGATGCGGGAGCACAATTTAGGTAAACGTCGACAGGACAAAATATGCACATTGAAGAACACCGCTGGTTCAGCCAGAATCTGAATCAGAATATGGCCCTGAAAATTTACGGACACTTGGGAAAACCGTTTATGATCTTTCCCTGCTCCCGGGGCCGGTATTTTGATTATGAAGGCATGGGGATGATCAACGCCATCGAAGGGTTCATCAATGAAGGCAAAATCAAGATGTTTTGCATAGACAGCATCGACGAAGAGTCCTGGTACAATTTCGCCGTTCCGGCGGCGGATCGAAATGCGCGGCACGAAGCCTTTGACCGCTATGTGGTCGAAGAGGTAATCCCGTTTATCCGCGATCACTGCCGCTCACCGAATGAACGTGTCATGGCCAGCGGTTGCAGCATGGGAGCCTATCACTCAGTGAATTTTTTTCTCAAGCATCCGGATGTTTTCGAAGGCACCATCGCCTTAAGCGGTCTCTATCGCCTGGATCGGACCGAGTTTGGACTCTCTGCCGCCGACATACCTGTCGTCTATTTTAATTCTCCTTTAAACTATCTTTCGGGAATCACCGATACCTGGTATCTTGATCGCTTCGGGCACAGTAAAATCATTATCTGCGTGGGTCAAGGCGCCTAGGAAGAAGAAGCCGTTGCCGACACACGCTCCTTGGCTGTCCTTTTTAAAAAAAAATCGATTTCGGCCTGGGTCGATTTCTGGGGGTTTGACGTGAATCATGATTGGCCCTGGTGGTACAAACAGATGAATTATTTTTTGCAACACCTTTATGGATAAAACCGGGCTGTGAAATAGCGCCCCGATATTATATTTTTCAAGGTTCATACAGGCTTTATACCGCAAATTTTATCCCGGGAAATAATATCAGCATGTATAGCGAATCTCCGAAGTTCACGAATCACTGACCGACATCTGACCCGGTTCACTTTTATTTACTTTGCCAAATTGACCCCCACGTATAAGATTGTAAACGAAAAAAACACGCCTTAAGAACCGATTGACTTTGGTGATTTAGGCGTTATTTTTAACATCAAAGATGTGTCACTCGATAATATTGACGTTTAAACAACCACCCTTCTTTGAAGGAGAATAAGACGATGACAATAAAAGCATATGCAGCACTAACAGCCGGAGGAAAACTCGAACCTTTTGAGTACGATCCCGGAGAGCTTGGGGTTGATCAGGTCGAAATTGACATCAGCTCTTGCGGTATTTGTCATAGCGACCTAAGCATGTTGAACAATGATTGGCAAATGACCGAATACCCACTGGTGCCGGGTCATGAAATCGTAGGAAAGATTAATGCAGTCGGCGAACGGGTCACACATCTAAAACCGGGACAGATCGTCGGCTTAGGTTGGTTTTCCAAATCATGTATGACTTGCAGCGAGTGTATGTCCGGGAATTACAACCTCTGTCCAACCGCTGAAGGTATCATTGTCGGACGCCATGGTGGTTTTGCCAACAAGGTTCGGGCGGATAAGACCTGGGTCATTCCACTGCCTGAAGGGATCAACGTTGCCACCGCTGGACCCCTTTTCTGCGGGGGTATTACGGTGTTTAACCCCATCATCCAAAACAATATTCAGCCCACCGACCGCGTGGGTGTCGTCGGCATCGGCGGCTTGGGACATATGGCCCTTCGCTTTCTCAACGCCTGGGGATGTGAGGTGACCGCATTTTCTACTAGTCCCGACAAAGAGCCTGAAGCCCGGGAACTCGGGGCTCATCATTTCGTTAACACTTACGACGCTGATGCACTTGCTAAAATCTCCAACTCCCTGGATATGATCCTGGTTGCAGTTAATGTCGACCTGAACTGGGACGGTTACATCAATGTACTCCGCCCAAAAGGCAAACTTCATATCGTCGGAGCGGCACCTTCAGTCTCTGCGACCGTATTCCCGCTTATTATCGGTCAGAAATCCATCGGCGGATCCCCGCTGGGCAGTCCGGCAACCATGGCAACCATGATAGAGTTTGCCGCCAGACACGGCATCGGTCCGATGACCGAAACATTTCCCATGTCCAAAGTAAATGATGCCATGGAGAAGCTTCGCACCGGAAAACCGCGTTTTCGGTTGGTTCTCGAAAACGACATAGATTGATTCGAAGTGCCCGACTGTTTGGCCGGACAAATATTTAAGGAATATAATATCTGATACTTTTGAAAAAGGCTGTCAGAACAATCTATCTTTTAGTGTCAAAATATTAACGCCAAATCATCATTGAATCTTTATCGTCCGATAAGATGATGTGGCGATTTTATTCTGCAAAGTATCGCCTGTTTTATGCGTTTATTTTCTTTGGATTTGTTGGTCTTTTGGACAGGTTCACCCTTGTTTGCCATAAGAGATTCTCTAATTTCTCTAAAGGAAAACGTATTCATTTTCTGAACCATAAGATCCGTTTGGCTTAATCTTTTTATCCATTCTGATTATCGATGATAGATAACTCAACGATAGAATGCCCAGCATAGCGATCGTGGGAATTTTTTGAAGCGATCTGGGTTTTAAAAAGTTTGCCACCCAATGATTCAGGTTGATTGTATTCCATGTCCAATATATCGCCGACTTTCAATTCCTTGAACACGGAGGAATCTTGTTTTACAAGGATACAGGGCCCATTTGAGGAAATATTTCGTAATTTGAACAGGTAGGTCGGTCCTTTATCATTTAAAAAAAACTCCACACTGTAATACTCTTCCAAAATGGTCTTTGCTTCAGATCCGCACTCTACCAAGTCATTTACGCTTTCATCTCCTATCATCACCAACTCAAACATTTGTACGCTATCCTCATGAAAGTGTTAATTTGATATTGAACATTAAATTTAAAAACCTCAGTTTTTCGCATGCAAAATTCGTGCAAAAAAAAACATATCATGGAAAATTTTTTAAATATCAATTGAGGAAGCTTCGCATAAGCGAACCGCACTTTTTGGGTTGGTAACATATGAATGTGAACGATCCGCAAAATAAGGAAGCAGTTGTGTGGAATGGATGGCGATGTTGTTCGAATGATTGAAAGTTTAAGGCCGTAAGCGAATGTTGCCGGACGACCCTCTTGTTTCTTGGTATTGTTAAAAAAGAACCGAAATTTTAAAAATTAATCCTCACCCCAAAAATAAAATTGTTGCTGGTAAATTCTGCTTCCGTTGTATCGTATTCAGAATCTTCTGTGCCAAAGTAACGATATTTTACATCGATAGTAACTTTTTCGGTTACAGCATATCCTACTCCAATTCCTATCTGATATGCAAATACTGTATCCTCGTCATTTGAACCGGAAAATCCCAATCCGGAGATATCGAGATTATTAAACTCGACTTGAGCAAATCCTAAGCCAGCACTCATATACGGAGTAAACGCACTACGGTTGACAAAATCATAATATCCATTAATTAAGAATGAAAGAGCTGTTGCGTCTCCAGTTGGATCAAAAAGAACTCCCTGCGAACCAATTTTGTCAACGTCATTTTTTTGATAAGATATTTCTCCTTCCATTCTAAATCTATTAAAGTCATATCCTAAAGCTGCAACAAAGGCCAATCCAGTATCAAATTCAGTGTTGACCGTAACACCCGGGACCGTCGAATCTGTCAAATCGGAATCACTTGCCATGGCAAAACCGATATTACCGCTCACATAAAGTCCCTCAGCACTATAAACGGAAGCAGAAAAAAAGAACGCCAGTCCCCCAAAAAAAGTGATTAACAGATATTTTTTCATATTGCACCCCTTTTGATTTAAGTTTAACAGCCTATCAAACCTTCCTAGCTTACAACCCAATAAAATCTCGTCGCCAACGATTTAATTTTATGTTCCAATGCTTCATAAAAACAAAAAGAGCAAACCTTAAAAAAGATCTGCCCTATGCAAAAAATAATATCTCAATTATTTAAGGCTCCTGATATATAAACTTTAACAGCGGATGGTACAGATTTCGAATTAAAAATTTGGGGCGTCAAATGTTTAATGTTAACGACAATGATCTGCTATCTTACACAATTGAGAACAACACCGTTGTGGTTTATAACTAATTGGTATTATTTGGTTTGTTTGGCAACAATCATGACACTTCACTAAATAATCCCCAGGTGAATACTTAAATAAAGCACCGCCCTGCAATCCAAATCCTCCTGATGTTGGTGTTATCTCAATTGTTGTCTCGCATCCACAGTCTGAACATTTACCATTTAAACCGATGGTCGATTTCTCTGGATTAGCTTCAAATAATTTTCTTAATATTTCTATCATTAAAAATTATATCCTTCCACTGCGGACGCTGTTCATTTAAGATGTTTTACTGTTTTGATGTTCTTGGTTTTAGTCTCCTATCAAACCCACTTCTTCTTTCCTTGCCAGACCTGCGCTCAGGAATATGCATTACATAAGAAAATTGTCGCCTCTCTACTCCTACTCGCCTCCCTTCGTTATCGATAAGTGTGGGTTTCATGGCTGACTACTTTTTTAAAATCAAATGTTAAAAGAAGCATTGTTTAATATCCGTATAAAACTATATATTTTGTATGTCAAGAACTTAATGACACAATATATAGTAGCAAAAAGCCATATCATTAATGGAGACCTTTAGAAGTCAATTGGGGTCAGATAGTCAATGAGGTAAGAATTGATGGTTTCGTTTTTAAACCTTCAGTTACCCCTGAACGGTCAAGGAATTTCTGAAGGCTGGTTGCTGCTTGTTTACTGGTGGTTTATGAGAAATAGAGAAAATATTTTTTAATTTTTGTTAAAGATTTGTTCACATTCAACTCGAATGTCCAACAAGATTAAACAGAAATGTGGCGCAAAGTAAAAAAACATTTAATCGGAGAACAATTTAAGGTAATAATTTGATGGTTAAGAGGATTTTTTCAAAAAAAGGATCTGCGCCATGAAGTTTCATGCTTGCAATGCTGGACGAACGTTACACGATTACACCGGAAGAATTCTTACAGGAACGTAAATTCGAAGATTGTTTATCGTCTGATTTATTCATTCATACAGATAGAACGGTATGCGGTCTTTAAGTATGCGATACTTGTCCGGTAAAATTCTGAATTGTATTGAATGCAATTCTTCTGCAGCGTGGGGTATCGACTGCCTGGTTTAAATTCTCAAATTTTCGAGTTTAAAT
>JASFGF010000158.1:0-6679 GCA_050123915.1 Desulfobacterales bacterium
ATTAAAAACAGATGTGTCGATGAATGTCGGCTGGTTTGGAATCCTTTTAGTAAGAGTTCAATAACAAAACCCGGTTTTTGACAAAACCGGGTTTTTTTTTTAATAGCCACTGATCCGCTGTCTTAAACTGCACAACGAATCACGAAATTTAAGATCTGGTTTATGATGCGATATACGATAGGCCCTTTTGCTTTAATCCACAACCGGTCTGGGCAGAACTTTGGCCCGTTCAGCGATTTCAGGAACCATGTGTTCCCATTCAATGGCCATCATGTGGACGCCGTGAACACCTTTCATTTCTTTGAACTCTTCCACCTGTTCGCAGGCGAATTTAATGCCTTCATCGGCCACCTTGCCTTTTCCTGCACCCTGAAGGCGCTTGATGATTTCATCCGGCACGTCCATTCCGGGAACCTTATTTTTCATATACTTGGCCATACCCACACTCTTCATGGGCGTCACACCGGCCAGGATATACGTTTTTTCCGTTAGCCCCATATCATTGGCCTGTTTGATAAATTCCCGGAACTTTTCCATGTTGTAGATACACTGGGTCTGGATGAAATCGCACCCGGCATTTACCTTTTTTGCCAGTCGGTGGACCCGCCATTCGAAGGGATCTGCAAAGGGGTTGGATGCCGCACCGATAAACATTTTAGGTGCTCCATGCAAATCAGCACCGCTTTGAAATTTTCCTTCATCACGCATGATTTTGACCATGTTGATCAACTGGATGGAGTCGATATCGAATACACCTTTGGCCAGGGGATGGTCACCAAACATTTGATGATCACCGGAAAGGCATAGCATGTTCCGTATGCCGTGGGCATAGGCCCCTAGAATATCGGCCTGCATGGCCAACCGGTTTCGATCTCGGCACACCATCTGGAAATTGGGTTCCAAACCTTCCTGAAGTAAGAGAAGGCTCGCCGCCCAGCTGGACATTCGTACCATGGCGGTCTGATTGTCGGTAATATTCACCGAATCCACATTCCCTTTCAAATGTTGAGCCTTTTCTATTACTTCTTCGACATCACAGCCTCTGGGCGGCCCAAGTTCCCCTGTAAATGCAAAATGACCTGCTTTTAAAACTTTCTCCAAATTGCTTCCTGATTTCATTTCCGCTTCCTCTGCTCTAATTGCAAAATCATTATTCTCATCATCCGATGCGCCGGATATACTCCAATAAACGCGCTTTCATCCTTATAAATGGGATGCTATGATTCTTCAGCTTTCTCTGGTTTTTTGTAACCAGGCTGAATCAACGTCCTTGGGACCTGGTCATTCCATTCTGCCGGAGGAGTATATTCAATAATTTCATTGAGACGGCCCTGTCTTTCCAGACGTTCATAAATTCTGAACCAGGCGCAGGGTTGATCCGTGTCTATCTCGCAACTTCCTTGGTTAGTGCCGCCGCAGGGGCCATTATAAAGCCCCTTTGCACACATGGTCACCGGACAAATGGCTGCGGTCATTCCGAGTACACATTTGCCGCAGGAGCGGCAACGCTCTTCGTACCATCCCACCGCTTGATTGGCGGACATTCCAGTGGTATCCACACCCGGATAAACCGGAATATCCGGGAATCGTTCCGCCAGAAACTGAATCCCCACGCCGCAGGCCATGGAGATAATCGCATCATAATCTTTGACAATATCATCCAGTTCCTCGAGATATTCATGGTCACACTGTCTTTCCACAGTCTGAGCCCCGAGTTCAATGGGATTGTTGTCCAGTTTTCTGGCCATATCAATCTCGGCGTTCAGAACAGCAACCTCCTTCTCACCCCCGGCAAGGCAAACCGCCACACACGTACCGCAGCCCACATTCAGGACTTTTTTATAGTCCTTGATCATTTCTTTTATTTCTTCAAAGGGTTTTCTTTTGGCAACTATCATTTTCCCTCCTAAACCGTTATTTGTCGCCAGCCGTTTATCATTTATCGCCCATCAGTGACCCATTCTCAGATGACTTGTGCCTACATCGCCGATTCCGGGTGAAAGGGCAGAACTTCTTTAAGATCGTCTCCCAGATATTCACGTTCATTGGGTCCAAGAATTCCCAGCGACAAACAAATCAATGTCCACAAATGAACTGTCTGCCATGCATGATCACGCTCGTCAGACAGATCGTGAACTTGCGCATGGCAGTTGTGACATGGTGTAATACAATAATCCGCCTTTGTCGCCAGAATCTGGTCGGCTTTGAGTTTGCCGTAGCCACGACGCTCTTCAGGATATCCTGACTGGAGAAATCCGCCGCCGCCGCCGCAGCAATAATTGTTGGACTTGTTGGGATGCATTTCTATAAAGTTTTCTTCACCCACTACCGCTTTGACCGTATACCGCAGGTCTTCGGCCACCGGATCTCCAAAGGTCTTTCGCACCAACTGGCAGGGATCCTGTACCGTAAATTTAATCTTCAGATCCTTGTTCCAATCGGAATTGACTTTCAGTTTTCCTTCTTTAATCCACTGGGCATAATACTGAATGATGCTTCTGATCTCAAATTTGTGCTCAATATTGAATTTTTTCAGTCCGGCCCGGACTGCAAAAAGTTCGTGCCCTCACTCGGTATTGAGCCAGACCTTGCACTTTAAATCATCTACGGCCTTGGCCTTGACCTCTACAATATGTTTCCAGGCATCGTTATCAGCCAGAAACATGCAGTAGTTTTCCGCTGCCCATCCCTTGGTCCCGTATGTCCAGTCTGCTCCCGCCAGGTGGAGAATCTTCCAGAGCGGCACCATTTCATCCGGTTCGGTGACCGGTTCTCTGGAATTCTGATTCAAATAGAACTCAGCCCCTTCCCTATTGACATCCGCCTTCATATCCTTGAATTCAGGCTGGGTCTCCTGGTATTCTTCCAGCACGTCTTCCACCACAAACTGAAAGTCTTCTTCAGATGTCCCCATGGCAGAGCAGGTATCATGTTTTAACGCCATATCACATGAGCCGAGAATTCCCTTGGGTCGCTCTTCTCGGGGCCAACTTCCCCTGGCGTTGAAAACCAACTGGGGGATGTCGATTTTCATGGGACAGACATAAATGCATCGCTGGCACATGGTACACATCCACACCCATGGTGTGCTTTTTATTTCCTCGTCCATTCCAAGGGCCGCCATGCGCAAAAATTTTCTGGGGTCCATATCCGCCAGTCCCGTAGCCGGGCATCCGGACGAACAGGCACCACAGGTCAAGCAAAGATTGAGATTGCCTCCTTCGGGAAGCAGCTCCTTTACCTTGTCCAGAAAAATGCTTTTCTTTTTGCCTCCTATTTTGATTGCTTCTTCAGCCATAGTATCTCCTCCGTTTTTAAGCCTTTTTCGAAGCCTTTAATGGATTGGGTCCTAAAGACCGTATATTCTCGGTCATCTCCTTTGCATACGCCGCAAAGGTGGGTCCTTCACCTGAAGACAGGTTATACATTCTCACCCTGTCACTTTCAAGACCGATCTCTTCCAGCAACATACGGACATGATCCACCCGTTCACGGGCTCTGTAATTGCCTTCGTTATAATGACATGTTCCTTCGAGACAGCCGACAACGTAAACCCCGTCAGCCCCTTTCTGGATCGCCCGCAAAAGATGTATGACATCAACCTTTCCTGTGCAGGGTAGTCTTATTATCTTAATATTCGCAGGATAATCTATTCGCATGGAACCTGCCAGGTCCGCGGCGGAATATCCTCAGTAATCACAACAAAATGAAATAATGGTCGGTTCGAAATCAGCCATCACATCCCCTCCGCCTCAAGCAAGGCATCAATTTTACTAATTATTTGATCATCTTCATAAAAGCTTAACTGAATCGTCTGTCTCGGGCATACACTTGCGCAAACCCCGCATCCATGACAGATCGCTTCATTGATTTCAACAAGTTTCTCGTGCGTATTAAACTGAGGCACGCCAAACGGGCATGCACGAACACAGGTCAGGCATTTGACACAATGATCCGTATCGACCTTGGCCGTGATAGCCGATAGTTTGATGGCATCTTTGGCAAGAAATGTCGTCGCCCGTGAGGCCGCTGCCTGGGCCTGGGAAATGGCCTCAGTAATCAATTTGGGACCATGGGCCGTGCCGCAGAGAAAAACACCTTCACTGGGCATATCCACCGGCCGGAGTTTCACATGGGCTTCAATGAAGTATCCTTCCGGGTTTCGATTCAGCTTCATAACCCCACTCAACTCATCCGTATTCTCAGCCACCATACCGGCGCTGAGTGTGATAAGATCGGCCCTGATCTCGAGATTCTGCTGTAAGATATGGTCTTTAACGGTCACCAGCATGCCTTCGGATGAACTTTGAACATCCGGCGGTGTATCCTTGTCAAAACGGATAAAGATCACCCCCTGTTTTCTGGCGTCGGTATAATAATCCTCTAAAAGACCGTAAGTACGGATGTCCCTGTAGAGCACATAAACTTGAGCATCCGGATTCAGCTTTTTAATGTGCAGGGCATTCTTTACGGCATTCTGGCAGCATATGCGAGAACATTCAACATTCTCGTCATTTCGGGAGCCGACACACTGGATCATTACAACACTGTCAAGTCCGTCAGCGCCTTTTTCTTCCAGAATATCGGAAAGCTCCACCTGGGTCACCACCCGTTCATCCTCTTCGTATAAATATTCCTTGGGCTGGTATTCCCCGGCTCCGGTGGCAACAATAAAAACGCCGTGGTTTATCTTGCGCTTTTCATTATCTTTCCCAAACATGACTTCGGTTGTAAAATTTCCTTTGAAACCTTCAAAACCCACAATCCGTGTTTCGGTTAAAACCTCAACTTTATCATGACCGGCGACTTCATCCTTAAGCGTTTTAAGGTAGCCCTGAATATCATCGCCCTCGATGGTATGGTGAAGTTTTCGTGAAAAACCCCCAAGCTCGGCCTCTTTTTCAACCAATACCGTATCGAATCCCTGGTTGCCCAAACTGAGTGCGGCATTCATTCCCGCCACGCCTCCGCCGATGACCAATGCCTGTTTGTTAATGGGAACAACTTTCTCATGAAGGGTTCTCAACGCAGCGGCTCTGGCCACGGACATACGAACCAAATCTTTGGCTTTTTTGGTTGCAATTTCGGGTTGCTTGGAATGGATCCATGAGTCCTGGTTGCGGATGTTGGCCATTTCAAACAAATACTTATTAATCCCGCATGCCTCAAGTGTTTCCATAAACATCTGTTCGTGAGTCTTCGGACTGCAAGAAGCCACAACAACACGGTTCAGCTTATGCTCTATGATTTTTTCTTTTATCAAATCCTGGGTATCCTGGCTGCATGTAAACAGATTCTCATCCGTATAAACAACATACGGAAGCGTTGCAGCATAGTCCTTAACAGCCGGAACATCCACAATCCCGCCGATGTTGATGCCGCAATTGCACACAAAAACACCGATGCGAGGATCCTGCCCTGTGACGTCGATCTCTTCGGGAACTTCAACTTTTGGGATATCGGTTCCTCTGGCTTCGGCAAGATCGGCTCCTGCCAAACAGGCGGCTGCACTGGCTTCGGTTACTGATCCGGGAATGTCCTTGGGCCCTTGCAATACCCCGCAGATATAAACTCCGGGTCTTGATGTAGCCACCGGTGCAAAAGTGTCGGTATCTGCGAAATTATATTTATCTAGCTCAATACCAAGACGATTTGCAAGTTGGGCTGTATCCGGCTGAATTTGAAGACCCACGGAGAGAACCGCCATATTAAAGGTCTCTTCTTTCATCATACCGGTTTCATCGGCATATTGTATAACCAAATCACCGGTTTCCTGGACCTCGGTAATGGTATGAAGTCTGGCTTTGACAAAACGAACGCCGTCTTTATCCTTGGCACGCAAATAATATTTTTCATAATCTTTGCCAAAGGTCCGCATATCCATATTAAAAATAGCGCAATCCAGTTCACCATGGGCGTGCTCCTTCGCGATCATGGCCTCTTTGACGGCATACATGCAGCACACCGAAGAGCAATAACCGTTGCCGCACCGGTTGGTATCTCTGGAACCGACACATTGCAGCCAGGCAATGCTTTTGGGCTCTTCACGATCAAGAGGTCGCATCAGATGACCGAAATAGGGTCCTGATGCGCTCAAAATCCTTTCGAATTCCTCACTCGTAACCACATTGGGATATTCGTATCCGAGAAAATCCAGCCCGGAAGGATCATATCCCTTGCTTCCGGCGGATAGAATAACCGAACCCACCTTGATGGATGTTTCGCGTTCTTTGTCATCATACTCGATGGCTTTGGCAATACACATGTTCTCGCATAACCCACACCCGATACAAGAGTCTGTATCGATGGCAAATGCAAGGGGTACTGCCTGAGCATACTCTATAAAGGTGGCCCGCCTGTCATCCAGCTTCATGTTATATTGGTTGACGGCGGTTACCGGGCAATGCCGGGCACATTCTCCGCACCCGGTACATTTTACCGGATCAATATATCGAGGGTGATTCACCAGCGAAACTTCAAAATTCCCCGGCTCACCCTCAACGCTCTTTACGTCACTGCACGTAATCAGATCTATGTTTATATGCCGGCCGACCTCGACCAGTTTAGGCGAGATCACTCACATGGCACAGTCATTGGTGGGAAAGGTCTTGTCCAGCCTGGACATCATCCCGCCAATGGTCGGTGACTTATCAACCAGATACACCTTGTAATCTGAATT
>JASFGF010000159.1:0-6673 GCA_050123915.1 Desulfobacterales bacterium
TTCTCTGATATTGAACCATTTTTTAAGATTCAGCGCCATTTTCCCTCCACCAGCCCATTATCGAATAATATCACCGGATTGAAGCGTTCCCAATTCCAGTCGTTTTATGACATCTTTGTAAGAACCGATTACGGAATCCAAAACTTTTACGTTCTTCCATTTAAGATACTGATAATACTCATCTTCGATTCCGCCACACACCACCGTCCCTATTTTTTCCAAAAGAATGAGATGACAGAGCTGTTCTGCCGACGCCCGCGGTAAGACCACGGTCTTTTTTTCTAAGGAACGGCCGTCACCCGCCATTGAAACAATAGAAACCTCTGTGGCCAAATCAAAGCGTGGCGCCACTTGATCGACGTATAAAGTAATGAGAATCTTTTGTTCCATTGTTAAGCGTTAATCCCTCAATTTGATATGTCAAATTTGATGCATTCGTCAAAAATCCGATTTAGACGGTTTCGTAAAAAGTTCAAATTCAGGGCGTGCAAATTTTGAAATCATGAGGCGTACTTATCGTACGTTGAGTGATTGCAAAATGCAGCGCAACGCAGAAGTTGGAATTTTTACGAAACCGTCTAATTTAAGTATCAAATTGTTTCATGTAAGTCCATAACTATCAGGCGTCTATTTTGTGTTGTTTCATTTTTCTCCATAACGTGCTTCGCCCCCATCCCATCATTTCGGCCGCTTTGTTTCGCCGCCCCTTGCTTTTGACCAGTGCTTCAATAATCATATCCCTTTCCAGAGACGCCCACGTCTTTTGGCCGCCTTGTTCGCCGTTGGACGTTACAAATGATGCCGTCCATTCGGGCGCCTCACCGGCTTCAGAAGTTGATCGGTCATATTGGTGTTTCGTCTCGGCAAGATAGGCCGGAAGGTGTGTGAATTGTATCTGCCCCCTGGGACAAATATTCACGGCATATTCAATAATGTTTCTGAGTTCCCTTACATTTCCGGGAAAAGGATAGTCCAGTAAAATCTTGAGAACTTTCTTGGACAATCCATTGATATCTTTTCTAAATCGTGTGGAAAAGATATGAACAAAGTGATCCAGAATAAGTCGAATATCGTCTCCCCGCTCCCTCAACGGCGGTAGATGCAATCTCACCACGTTCAACCGAAACATCAGGTCTTCTCGAAATTTTTTCTCTTTAACCATAAGATCAAGGTTGCGATGGGTGGCGGCAATGACTCGAACATCGGCCTGAAACCCTTTGGCGCTTCCTAAAGGATAGACCACCTTATCATCTAAAAACGTTAAAAGCTTGACTTGTAGCGGCAGTGGAAGATCCCCGATCTCGGTAAGATAGAGGCTTCCATTGTGGGCCAAACGAAATCGTCCGGGTTTATTTTCCACCGCACCCGTAAACGCCCCTTTTCGGTGACCGAAAAGCTCGGATTCCAGCAAGGTTTCGGGTAATGCACCACAATTGACCTTGACAAAGGGACCTTTAGCTCGATCAGAGGCCTGGTGGATGGCTTCTGCCAACACGTCTTTGCCGGTTCCGGTTTCACCGGTGATCAAAATCGCCGAATCACTTTGGGCAAGCAAGGGAAGTGTTTGAAAAATTCGGGTCATTTTAGGACTTTTTCCGATAAGATGGCGAAAAGCATAGGCATGGGTTGTCTTGGAATCCACTTCCTTAAAGGGACGTAGGTCTTCAACGGTTTCCAGAAAACCGGCCAGATTCCCCGCAACACCCCGAATCGGAGACAGATGGATCAGCACCGGAATCAACTGCCGTTCTTTGTTGATCATGTCGCTTTCAAGCGAAATGGACCCGGAATTTGAATCCATCTTTTTAAGCGGACATTTCTGCATACACAGCTTGGTTCGCATGATGTGAAAACAGGGGATGCCTCTTGCATCTTCCATGGAAAAGCCGCTAAGGGCTTCGAAAGCACGATTGACCAGCACGATTCGCCGCTGGGTATCAAGCACCACAATACCCAAAGGAATTTCATCGATCAAAGAAGGCAATTCGATGGGGGCGTCAAATAGGCCCTTAATTTGTGTGTGTTGTAAAGTGTTCAATCTCAGATGTATCCAACATGTGTTATTCTAACATTTTAAATTTATTCCTTCAATTTTACGTCCTGCATCCCATTGAATGGTCTGGCTTGATTGTTTCAATATGTTTTAGTCACATATTTTTTTCTAAAATAAAATGTTTCAATTTGTCTTTATCATAGTCAAATAAGTTTGTAAACGAACATTCAACGCCTGATCCGAATTAACAAAATATAAGCCTTAAAAAATACACAACATGCCCCGACAAAGTGTTGCATATTGTAACGACAATTCGGATAAATTCCTGTAAATATAGTGATATTTCGTTGCGTCGACAGTGTCCGATGATGAATGATAAGATGTTGTATTTTAAGCAAGTTATATGTCAATTTCTAAATATTTTTAATTGACATTGGACAAAATGTAATATAGCTAGCATCTTTTTTGATGAATTCGACATTTCCAGTATGTATATCCGTTATGATGATGAAAATTCATTTTCACATCGGAATTCAATTCCAAAAAAAATACAACGCCTTAATTCAGGAGGAAAACATGCGGATAAATGATAAATTTTGGGCAATGATGTTAATTGGCCTGTTTTTGATGACGGCATGGGTACCAACTGCTTTTGCAGAAGCATCCGCCGAAGCTGCTGTCGGCGGCCATGCCTGGTGGTTCTGGCCAATCGTACTGTTTATTGTCACTTTTATTATGGGGATTCTTGCCGTACTTGGCGGTGTCGGCGGCGGGGTTCTCTATGTGCCGATCATCAGCGGATTTTTCCCGTTCCATTTGGATTTTGTTCGCGGCACAGGTCTTCTGGTGGCCCTTTCCGGTGCCCTGGCCGCCGGTCCCGGGCTCCTCAAAATGAACCTTGCCAGCTTAAGGCTGGCGATTCCCGTGGCCCTCATTGCTTCCACCTGCGCCATCATCGGGGCCATGATCGGACTTGCACTGCCCACCAACATCGTTCAAATCGCCCTTGGCGCCACCATCATCGGCATCTGTATTCTTATGTTAACCGCCAAAAAATCGACGGTTCCGGATGTTCCCCAGGCAGACCGCTTATCATCAGCGCTCAGAATCTGCGGTGTTTACCAAGAAGCCAGCACCGGAGAGATTATCGACTGGAAAGTACACAGAACACCTTTGGGATTGGCCCTGTTCGTCTTAATCGGAATCATGGCCGGCATGTTTGGTCTTGGGGCCGGGTGGGCCAATGTTCCGGTACTCAACCTGCTCATGGGAGCACCACTGAAAATCAGTGTGGCCACCAGCAAATTCCTCCTTTCCATTACAGATACTTCCGCAGCATGGATATACATGAATAAAGGCTGTGTTATACCCATGATGGTCGTACCCTCGCTGGTAGGAATCATGCTCGGCTCTTTTGTGGGGGTCCGTCTACTTAAGATTGCCAAGCCCACCTTTATCCGGTGGATGGTCATCGCCATTTTGGCTTTTGCCGGGATCAAAGCATTGTCCAAAGGACTTGGATTTTAATTGTATACTTAACCTCAAGCAAGACATGGAATTATTTGCCGGGAGAAAATAAATGGAAGAAAAAACAAATACCTTGTTGAAAGCATCGCCGGAGCAAGTTCTTTATGCCAAAATACTGGAAAAGGGTATGTACTTCGGTTTACTCATTCTTTTTATTACATTTGGTCTTTATGTCTTCGGCATTTTAGATCCCTATATTCCGCTGGGTAAAATTTCCGAGTACTGGTCTTACAACGTCCATGACTATCTTGAACATGCAGAAATTAAAGCCGGATGGGCCTGGCTGGGTATGCTCAAATACGGAGATTTTATTAATTTTATCGGCGTAGCCATATTGGCGGGTGTTACCATTGTTTGTTATGCCGCCATCGTGCCGACGCTGCTGAAAAATAAAGACGTAGTTTATGCGGTTCTTGCGGTACTCGAAGTCATTATTCTCAGTGCCGCAGCCAGTGGGATACTGGCCGTTGGGCATTAAGTAGTGTCCATCCATAAATGGCCATTTTTGTCCTGCTCGGCGTTCTCCGCGGGTTTCCGGCTGCGGCGTACAGACGTACGCCTCACCGCAAACCCTTGTGTGGCCTTGATCAGAACAAAAATTGCTCATTTCTGAATTGGACACCAATTGTGTTCATTTTGAACCCCTAGATTGACAATAGATAGTGTCCATCCATAAGTGAAGATTTTTGTTCTATATCAAGGCATGCGAAAAAACCATTTATGGATAGACACTATTTAAAATATGCCACTGAGTTGATGCGACAGCGAATCACTACAGATATCTTCTAGCTGCAATACAATCCGCTTGAGATCATGACTGCCCGAAACGGATTTTATGGTATGGATAGCAGCTAACTGTTCAGGCGGATAGGTTTCAAGAATTTCATAGGTATCTTCGAATTCATCGATGGCGAGTTGTGCGGTCAAAATAATATAGTCATCCACCCGCTGTTTCGAATCCTTTAATTCCGGCCTTTCAAGAAGCTGTTTTTCCATGGTTTTTGCCGTCAAAAACATCAAATCTTTGACTTCTTTGGCCGTAAATCCTTCAACAAAGCGCCGGTAGGCAATCACCTGCGCATAGTTGGGTATCATCGTTCGATCCCGATTCCTTACCGTTGCCGAGACGAGCTGATAGTTCAGTGTGATGTACCATTTCAGCAGGTCCTGATCCATTTTACGGTAATTTGAAAATCGCTCTTTATTTTCCGGTTTCATCACCTCTTCCACAAGCTGATTGACCAACAACTCGCGTAGATCAATAAGAATATTATATATTTCAGTACTTTTTCTATAAGCCACCCGCTGTAAGAGCAATTCATTGCGAAACTCCCAGTTTTTCGGGTGGGTGATCATTTTTTCGGTGATAAACAACAAGCGCCGCAGAATATGATACCGCGGCGTGGGTTTCCAGTCTAAAGCCTTGTAGGTTACAGAAGCATCTATGGTCAATTTTTTGTCAATATATTCCACCATCCAGGGTTTCTCAAGCACCTCCTTTCCGGTCAGCCATCCGAAAAACGATAGCATGACCAAACCCAGTCGCGCTAATTTCTTGGGCATCTTAATTGGTTTCACGTCATGTCCGTAATAATAGCGTGTGGCGGTTCGAAAAAGATCGATATGAGAAATACTCCCCTGCGAACCGGCAATATATACGGCCCGTTGAGGCAGTATCGCGCTAATGTCTATAATTCTAAGGAACAGCTTGATAAGGTCCTTGATATGGATATACGGTACGGCGGATTCGCCGTGTCCTCCCAACACTCTCGATAAGAGTGTCTTTTTGGAAAGCCAGGATTTGAGCAGCATATACAATATGGGATATTCGCACCAGTCACTGAATACGGCAGCCAATCGAACGATGGAACATGGAAAGGTCTCGGAATAATTTTCAATGATTGCTTCCGCTCGTCGTTTACTTCTTGCATAGGGGAAATCCGCATCCACAGGACTTTTTTCGGTGAGCGCCCTGCCGGCAGAAGGAAATTTGCATGCAGCCAAAGAACTGGAAAAAATAAACCGTTTTACGCCCAGCATTTTTGACAATTCGAGGAGATATCGGGTACCGGTAACATTGGTCTCCTCATACACAGGATTCTCATTCAAGGTAAAGTCATAATAACCGGCCAGATGCAGGACATAGTCTGTCCCTCCGTGTTCTTGAACATACTCAAAGACCCGCAGAAGATTTTTCCACTTGGTGATATCCGCCTGCAACCAATGGGTTTGAGCATTTTCCGGAACCCCGGCCTCTTTTTGGCTTCTTCGGGCAACACAAAAGATGCGAAATTTCCCGGATACGGCGATAACAAAATGCCTCCCGATGAAACCCGAGGCTCCGGTCACCAAAATTCCCGGCAATCTGTTGTTCATTTTATCCCTTATTTATCCCTGTCAACACCACAAATTCATTGAGCGTTTTACGTGATTGAGGTATGAAAAATAAACGTAAAATTTAGCACTTTGAAACAAATTGATTTCAAATGAGCTTCATGTATGATTGACCTGAGACGTATATAACAGCACTATTGAGGAAAAAATGCAATACAACACCCTTTTTGGCCCGGTACCTTCACGAAGGTTGGGAATTTCCCTGGGGATAGATTTGGTCCCCATGAAGACCTGCACATTAAATTGCATCTACTGCGAATGCGGCAAAACCTCTCACTTGACATTGGAACGCAAAGAATATGTTTCCTTTGAAGCCGTCAAAAAAGAGCTGACACATTATTTGGCGAATCATGCCCAACCGGATTACATCACCTTTTCCGGTTCCGGTGAACCGACACTTAATTCAAAAATCGGCGATGTTATCCGCTTTTTGAAAGATCGAGTTCCTGATGTTCCGGTGGCAGTTTTGACCAACAGCACATTATTTTTCCAAAAACAGGTACGATCAGATATTGAAAATGCGATGGTGGTCATCCCTTCGCTGGATGCTGCAACCAAAAAGATGTTTAACAAAATAAATCGTCCCTCTCCTCTTTTGCAGGTGGATAAAATCATTGACGGACTGATTCAATTCCGTCAAGAATACACTGGAAAAATATGGTTGGAAATCTTTATTATTCCCGGCATGAATGATACAATAACGGAGTTAACCGCCTTAAAACAGGCGATCGAAAAAATCAGACCGGACCAGGTTCACTT
>JASFGF010000160.1:0-6669 GCA_050123915.1 Desulfobacterales bacterium
CCATCGGGGTGGTTCATTTTCGCATTCCTTGATCTTGAACAAATATTCTCATTTTTGGATGGACACTATTTTAATTCACGCTGAATGATATCCATCATAGGTTCCGGAGACTTGCCGGGCGTATTAATCATCAAAACGAAAGGATACAACTCTCCACTTTTCCTTTTGATATATCCGGCTCTGGTGTGGATTCCCTTAAGGGTTCCGGTCTTATAAAACATTTGATCCGTATGTCGCATGAGAAAATAATACGGTATAAATGCATTCAGTATTTTATAAAAGTCTTTTGCTGATATCTGATTTTTTCTAGATATTCCGGAACCCTCTTCAATTTGAATATGATCAATTTCAAGGATGTTTTTTGCGAATATCAAAGCGGCCCGAACCCCTTTTTCTAAGTTCCCGGGAGGGCCGTAGGCTTTTGCCCCTACTGTGATGAGCAGCTGATTGGCAATGAAGTTATTTGAATATTCTAGAAGTTTTGATAGGGTCTGCATTAATGAAAAACTCGAAACATATCTATAGATGAGTTTGTCCGCCTCTTTTTGAACTTTTCCCAACCTAATACTTCCATTTAACCGAACCCCTTCTTTTTTTAAGAAATACAAAAAAAGATGTCCGGCATAACGCGTAATCTCATTTCTTTGACTGGAAAGAACGATTCTTCCGTGATCCATTCGAGAAGCCTTAACCCTGGATAATATAAACGGCAACAGCGGTGTTTGTGATTCAGCACTGACATAAACGCCATTTTTATTGCGTTTGAAATTAACCGTGTTGAAATTTACACACAAGGCGCCATTCGGCGCATCATAGGGTTCGTATGATATATTTACACCGGGAATTACGGTTGATGCGGCAAAATATGAATCATCAAGGACAAGGTCGTTAATGATGTTGAATTTGGCATATAGCATCATTGAAAGTCGATGGATCATTTCCTCAACAGTTTCTGAGATGAGTAGCGGATCACCATAGCCTTTAATTTTAAGGTTTGAATGACGATCCATGTAAAATTCTGTAAAAAACTTATAATCAGGGCCAAGATAATGAATGGCCGCAAGCGCTGTGAATATCTTGATTGTCGATGCAGGGATCAGCTTCTTATCCACATTTTTTGAAAAAATAATGTGGCCGTCTGGATCGGAAACCAGGACAGCGTCACGATCTCCGATAAGATGTTCTAAATCATCCAATTTTGCGCAAAAAAGATGTGTTGGTTTAATAAAAAGAAGGAGAAGAAGGAGAAAGAACGAGATGAATTTAAAGGCTAAATTAAACATTCATAAGACCTTCGGAATTCCGAATTGTCAAAATCGAGGTTGCTGACTATTTGCTGTCCACGATGAGCGTCACCGGTCCATCGTTGATTAAAGATACTTCCATCATGGACTGGAAACGACCGGTTTTTACAGTAACACCTTGCTGGCGTACGCGTTCAACAAATTGCAGGTACAGTTCATTGGCCAGATCAGGAGGTGCAGCTTTCACAAATGAGGGGCGTCGCCCTTTTTTACAATCTCCCAGCAAAGTGAACTGTGAGACGACCAGCATTTCACCACCCATGTCAGATAAAGAGCGGTTTAACTTATGGTCGTCATCTTCAAAAATTCTTAAGTTAACGATCTTGTCGGCCAGGTATTTGGCATCATCGGTTATATCCGATATTGCAACTCCTAAAAGCACTAAAAGCCCTTTACCGATTTCACCAACCAATTCATCCCCTACGGTAACAGAACTTAACTTTACCCTTTGTATCACTGCACGCATAATTTATTGTTTCGGAAAATCTATATTGAATAAATGGATGCTATGTCCTAACTTTTATTGTTTTTAACCTATTGTTTAAGTATTTTAATAAGTTGCTTATTGATTTCACAAACAATATTATTTAGCGCAAAATTAAGTAACGAGTACAATTCTCAAATCCATGACATTGGTATTGGTCGGACCTGTTATGAATAGATCCCCAAGTTTTTGAAAAAAATGATATGAGTCATTGTTTGCCAGAAAAAGATATGGATCTAATCCCATTTTTTCGGCACGTTTAAGCGTGAAGGTATCTGAAAAAGCTCCGGCTGCAACTGTAGGACCATCGGTGCCATCCGTACCGCCGCTCAGCACAACGATATTTTTTTTGCCGGAAATATCTATTGATGCGGATAACGCAAACTCCTGATTCCGTCCTCCGAGACCAGTACCTGTAATGGTTACCGTGGTTTCGCCGCCGGAAAGGATACAGGCAGGTAGAGGGAGAGGATTACCGGTTTTGATGATCTCTCTGGCAATGGCGCCATGGACGTGAGCGACAAGCCGGGTTTCTCCCTCGATCATTGAAGATAGCAGAAGAACATTATACCCTAAACTTTTTGCTTTTTCTTTGGCAGTCATTAAGGATTTAACGTTATTTCCGATGATCAAATTATAAGTTCTATCAAAAACAGGATGATGCGGTTTAGGCGTTTCATCAATTTTACCTGAAATCCCGGATTCAATATGGTTCAGTATATTTTGAGGTATTTTGCCGATGATATTGTACCTTCGAAAGATGGTCATGCAATCGTAAAAAGAGCTTGAATCCGATACTGTGGGGCCCGATGCGATAACGTCGAGATCATCCCCCACAACATCCGAAAGTATAAGGGTAACCAGCGTGGCAGGATATACCGCCTGTGCAAGTCTACCCCCCTTTATTTTAGAAATATGTTTTCTTATCGTATTTATCTCATGAATAGTGGCGCCGCAGGAAAGGAGTATTTTGATGGTATCCTGTTTATCCTTTAAAGTAAGGCCGTTATCGGGAAAGGGCATCAATGCGGACCCTCCTCCTGAAATGAGACACAATATAAGATCATCCTTTTCTGCATTTTTCGCAAGATTTAGGATGGCGGTTGCTCCGCGTATCCCATTTTCGTCTGGTATAGGATGGCCTGCTTCAATGAGATTGATATGCTTTAAATCAGCTACATGATCGAATTTGACAGTAATAATGCCGCCTGTAATGTTGTCATCCATCAGATCTTCTATGGCTTTAGCCATTGGTGCCGTGGCTTTTCCTGCGCCTAGTACATACAGGTTTTTATATTGAGCGAGATGAAATGAATGATGACCAATAAAAAGCGTATTACCATCAAATTTGCAGTGTCGCTTTATAGCGGCACCGGGTTGAACAGCTTCTATGGCCTTATAAAAGATTTCGACAGCATCTCTTCTCATTGTTAAGATTGTTTTTGATTTCAAGTTCATAAGAGAACCGTCTAAATAAATTGAAATTTTTACTGATAATTTTGACGGATTTGATAAATTGTTAGGAAATTTTTATGTTGAACAGTTTCTGCTGTCAAACAAAAAATGTTTGCTTCAGCATCCTTGACAAGGATTGAAGATAAACGTATTCTTGAACTAAACTCCTCATTTATGGTTAGACGGCAACTAATTTTCGCTCATTCAGGGCTCGGAATAATTTATTGTGGAGTAAAAAGCGGGGTAAAAAAATGGAAAACAATTCCCCAGATTCTCTTAAAGGGCAATTGCTCATGGCCATGCCTTTATTGGTTGATCAAAATTTTTTCCAAACTGTTACGTGTATATGTGAGTATACGCCATTAGGGGCCGTGGGCATTGTTATCAACAGAGTCCATCCTTCTCTGACGGTGGAAGACATTTTTAACGAACTCAATATGAGGTTTATCCCTGATGTTGAATTCACTCCAATCCACATCGGCGGACCGGTTCATATGGGTGAAATCTTTATTCTCCACGGTCCTCCATTTGGCTGGGAAGGGTCTCTTATGGTTACGCCCACGCTTGCCTTAAGCAATACCAGAGATATTTTGGAAGCCGTTGGCATGGGCAGGGGGCCGAAATCATATATCATTGCTCTTGGATGTGCCGGCTGGGGACCGGGACAACTAGAATCAGAGATCAAGGGAAATGCATGGCTGACCTCTCCGATTGATGAGGATATTATATTTGATATGCCGATCGAAGAAAGATGGGAAGCATCGTTAAAAAAGATAGGGGTAGATCCGGCCTTGATTTTGAACACTTCAGGCCATGCATAAATGGTTTGCCATTTTCATTGATGGCGCCTTACTTGCAATTTTTATACATTTATTAATAACGCTTTTCTCACCCCCGCTCATTGCCGCTAAGAATTGAAGATACCAAGGAAAATATTTTTACAGATAAATTATTTGTGACATCATGCCTTTTATTCGAATATGTTGATGACGTTTCTAGACCTTAAATTTTGCGCCAAAAATCGATAATTTCCCAAGAGATCTTAACACTTCGAATTATCAAAACATTACGCCATTATAAGGCGCGTTGTTGTATTGCGTCGTAAAACAGCTTTATTTCGATTTCGCTTTGGATGCTTTGGATTTTGGTTTCTTTTTTTTAAGACAAACTTTATCTTTTTTGACAAATGCACAGAGTTTGGGATTGTAATATTCTTTACAGTTTAATGGATTATACAGTGGGCACTCAGGATGTTTTTCCGACATGGATCTAATTTTCCTTCATCGTTTAGTTAGGCTACATAAAACATATTCTGTTTTTATAACATAAAAGCTTAGATGTTACAAGGTATTATAAAGATAAATCACTAAAACAAATAAACCAATGATATCCATAAGCGATTACTGACATCAATCCAGCGCCATGTTGCTGAATTTGAACACCGCAGGATGTGGCCAAAACAATGGGCTTAAGAATAGGAAATCGCTTTGACAATTCATTTGATACGGTGTAATAAACAGCTTCAATAACCATTGCTTTTTCTTTTATTTATGCATTTTAAAACTCACAAACCTTGTCTGTTTCTTTGCCTAAGGTGGGTCAGAGTTTTATTATGACTCATCTCTATGATCGCTTATTTCTAAATGATGGTGACTGTTTTGTATGTTTTTGTTGCCGTGGATTTTCATGTAAGCACTAACAGTTATAATTTTGGGTTGAAATGAATACTTATAACTCGATTAAAACGGAACTACATAAAGTCATTGAAGATATTTCGGGCATTTTATCCATTGCCAAGTCGTCATCCGGTATGTCAGACAATTCCTTTACCGTCTGGGAAAAAACAACTGAAGGTATCAACAAACAATTGTCGGAAGAGATCCTTCGTGTTGCCGTTGTAGGGCCCATTAAATCCGGCAAGAGTACATTTATCAATTCACTTTTCAAAGGAGAATATTTAAAACGAGGGGCTGGGGTTGTTACTTCTATCGTTACTCGAGTTCGCAATGGAGAACAACTTAGAGCAAAACTGTTGTTTAAATCTTGGGATGAAATCAATGAAGATTTGAATCAGGCACTGGCCCTCTTTCCGTCATTAGATTGGCGGACTGAAAATAACAAGTTTGATATACGGCTTAATAAAGAGAGAACGGATCTTCAAGAAGCGCTGAATTCTCTGGGTCCGGAACATCTTATCGCCAATGGCACCCGCAATGTTAACAGTGTTCTCTTATCGTCATACCTTGAAGGATTTGAAAAAGTAAAGGATTTGATTTCCCAAGAAGTTAATGAAAAGCAGTATCAAGACAATTTATTTGGAGAACATTGGAATTTTGTGAGTGATGGGGCGATGGCAGTTTATTTGAAAGATGTTCATTTGGAAATCGATTCCGGCGGCATTGAAAGTAATATCGAAATTGCAGACTGCCAAGGCAGTGATTCCCCAAATCCCCTCCACCTTGCCATGATTCAAGATTATCTTCTGCTAACGAATCTCATCATCTATGTGATTAGCAGTAGAACGGGACTTCGAGAAGCGGATATAAAATTTTTATCATTGATAAAAAAAATGGGGATTTTGGATAACATTCTCTTTATTGTCAACTGTGATTTTAGTGAACATCACTCATTATATGACCTTAACACCTTGATTGAAAAAATAAAAGAAGAGCTTATGATGATTACGCCTTCTCCTGATATTTATTCTCTGTCAGCACTTTTCAATCTGTTCAAAGCTCAGAGGTCAACGTTACCACAAAAAGATCGGCTGAGACTGGAGCAATGGGAAGGAGAGAAAGAACTTTCTGCCTTTTCAGACGCCGAAACAGCGCGTTTTGAAGCATCTTTTTACAATAAGCTGACCCGTGGAAGTTATGCGCTCCTGTTAAATAACCATATAGAACGCCTTCAAATAATTTCATCCGGCTTAAAGCATTGGGTTTCTTTTAATCAGAATATTCTTACAAAGGATACCGATAGTGCCCATAAAATCGTTAAAAGTGTAAAAAAACATCAGATCAGGATGGATCAGATTAAATCGGTGATAAAAAGTACCCTCAATGGTTCGATTCAGCAGATCAAACGTCAAGTAAAGCTAGAAATTGATCGTTATTTTGATATCCGATCAGGAAATGTAATACGTGATATCAAGGAGTTTATAAAAAACTATTCCATTTCCTATCAGCAGTATGAAGATGATATTAAGACTTCAGGTTTTTCAAACACACTCTATATGATATTTCAGGAATTCAAACAGGCCTTCGATACGTTTATGGCTGAAACCATAAACCCAGAGGTCATCCGTTTTGTCAGAAAACAGGAAGCAAATATTCATGAACATCTCGAGTCGATTGCAGGTCCGTTCGATGTCATGGTGCAAGATGCTATCGCTAAATATAACGGTATGATGGGTACGTTGGGAATAAA
>JASFGF010000161.1:0-6664 GCA_050123915.1 Desulfobacterales bacterium
CTTATTCAAAAATCAATCTTTTACCTAAATGGTTCACTTAACCATATTAAAAATTTGAAACGCTCAGCTTAGGTTTTATGTGATGTTCAAACCTGATTTTTTAAAGATAGGTCGCAGATATTCGAGGCTTTCTTGGCCGGCAGACTCGGGGGTATCAGTATAGGGATACAGCTCCAGGCTGATGTCGCCCTGGTATTTCAGCTTTGCCATGGTTTTGAAGATGTCGAGAAACCGAATCACGCCATGCCCTGCAATGAGATGATTGTGAACCCTGGTTGCAGCAATGTCTTCGATATGCACATGGCCCACATATTCAAAAAGTTCTTCAAAGGCCTCTGCCGGGTCCTCGCCGGCACAAAAAAAATGGCCGATATCAAAATTCAGTCCCACCATCGGTGACTGAACCTCCCTGATAAAGGGCTTGAACTCTTTTGTATTTTCCATCAACAGGTCCGGTTCGGGTTCAATCAGAATGTTTACGTTAAGTTCTTCAGCTAAAGGGACCACCTGTTCGAGCCCTTTGTGGAACAAACTCATGGCATCTTTTCGTGACAGGTTGTTCAAGGGGCCGCCGGGCGGGATGGAAATATTGTTGCATTCCAGTTCTTTTGCAACTTTCAGGCAGTCAAGGGTATGTTGAATGCGAATATCCCGCCGTTCCTTTTCCGGCTCGATCCAGGAGGGAAGATAGGTATCGCCAACGGCAAAAAGCGTAAAGCTGTTCAGGTTGGTGACTTTCATGTCGTGTGTATCAAGAATTTTTTTGATGCCGGCCAGATCCGCTGCCTGAAAGTCAGGCGGATAGAGATGGGGACGGTCACCCATAATTTCAACGCCGCGAAAACCCAGGGCCGCAATTTTTTCCAAAGATTCATCAAGAGAGAATTTAACAAAGGCGTTGGTAGAGTAGCCGAATATCACATCTCATCCTTTCATAAGTTAAAAATGCCTATCCTGGTTAGCCGGTTAACCGGTTGCCGGTTGGCCGGTATTAAATTACGGGTGAACCGGCATAACGGGCCAACGGGCACAACCCTTTTTAACTTTAGTTCACTTTAGGTCACTTATACAGACACTTTTCATCACATTCTTTCTCAAGTGTCCGAAGACGATTAACCTGATCCTGAAAACTCAAGGGTGGATTCTCGCCGATGGGTTTTTTGAAATAAAATCCCAGTTCCGGAACAGACCCGGAACATCCCGCCATTTTCAGTGCCGCCATCCATCGGGCCAGATCCAGAACCATGGGTGCGGCTAAAATGGAATCCCTGCCCTGAATATTCAGGCGAAGACTCATGGGCAGATCGAACAATCCGCAAAAATCGACCACATCCCAGGCTTCCTTGGCATCACCACGGGGCGGATAATAATCGATATGGACCTTGTGGGTAGGCTCCTGGTAATGCTCTCCCACAGAATACCCCAAAATCTCATCCAGCAGTTCGGTCTTGTTGGCCACCTTGCCGGCAGCCCGATCAGGATCCATAAGGTTTTTACCATCCGCGTTGCCCAGGATGTTGAGACTGTACCAGCCATCCACATAGAGACTTCGTGCTTTCAACGCCGAGGCCAAAACCACTTTGAAATAGGTCTGTCCGGTCTTGCCGTCGCGCCCGGATATGGGAATCCGGTGTTCGACGGCTTCTTGGACAACCACAGGAATCTCCAGACGATTGGGTGAAAAGTTCACCACCGGAATTTCAGAGATAATGGCTGCCAATACATAGGCCAGATCCGGAAAATTCTCAGGGGTCACCTCAGCATAGAGGTCGTCCACATGTTTAACCTGATCCAGGTTGCAGCGGGTGCACGCCGGCAACAGGTTGATCATCACCGGCAGGGCATCGGCATGTTGTTTTTTGAAGTCCTGGACGTCCTTGGTAAGATGCGCCACCTGACCTTTCAGATCCAAATTCTGCGGTGGTGATGGAAGAATGGGGGTTTTATCGAGAGCTTTTTCAAGTGGCTTCAACAAGTTGTCCGTCAGCACCCCGTGGTTTTTGATGCTATCGACAAGTGACGCTGATTGCGCATCCCAGCCTGTCATGAAAATACTTTCGGGAGGACCCAGGTAGACAAAACTGTTTCGGGTGATCAGGCTGGGCAGAATGACATCGGGATTTTTTTGCATGGCAGCAACGGCTGCTGCCACGGTAGAACCCACGGCGCCTTTTGCGCCGGCAATCATCAACAGCAGCGATTTCGGTTTGGAATCGTTGGAATTTGTCATCGATAAACCTTAATTTTACCCTGATTGAGCAAAAACGTTCAATTGAAAGGTGTCGGGTTTCAGGCATCCGAGAAACATATCAGACCCGGATATTTCACGAAAATTTACGGGCTAAGCTTTTTGCCTGCGGTAGCTTTCATACATAAAAACAGCCACAATAGCAAGTCAATAACCTCTCTTTAAGAACCTGTTTTCATGAACCACCTGTCAGCAGCAGAATATGCGTGGTAATATTTTTATAATACCAAATGTCAAACCTCGAATCTCAAATGAATGTCAAATGACCAATTTACAATCTCACCCTCAATAATGGCCATTCAAAGACCGCTTTGTTTGATTAATTTCTTGAGTTGGGATTTTGGATTTGATTTGGAACTTGGGATTTGTCATTTGAGCTTTAATCATGCCGAATTCGCTCACAATTTTGATCATTCTCGGTTGTATTTGCCCTCAATCGAGGCGTATTTTCGTTTCAACAGCATTGTATTTCCGGTGACGCTCAAACTGCTCAAGAGCATGGCACACACAGCGACGATTGGCGTCAGCAACCCGCTCATGGCAATGGGAATGCTGATGATGTTGTACAAAAAAGAAAATATCAGATTCTGGTGAATCTTCTGGTTTACCATTTTTGCCATATTAAAAAAGTCGAGGATCTGATCTGGATTTCCCTGCATCAGTGTAATATCCGCCGCCTCTTTTCCCAGATGGCTTCCGGAAAAAACGGCCATTGCCAGATCTGCTTGAACAAGGGCCGGTGCATCATTGATCCCATCACCCACCATGGTCACCTTTTTTCCGTTTTCCTGAAGGTTTTGGATAAAAACAGCTTTGTCCAAAGGCGTCCGGCTTCCATAGGCATTTCGTATACCCAACACGTCTCCGACCCCCCGGGTGGTTTGATCCCCGTCTCCGGAAACAAGTGCAATGTCGTAACCCTTATCCTGTAATGTTCCAACGGTGCTGACGGCCGTGTCTTTAAGCGTATCCCCAAACGTAAACACCGCGCACAATCGGTTACCGTAACTCATATAGACTTTAGATCGCATCGCCCCATTTTTTTGCCAGGTTTCAAGAACACGCATTGGCGACGTCAGGTTCTTTTCAACAAAATCTTTGGATCCGAGTCTGATTTCTTTTTCTTTAAGCTTTCCGGATACGCCGTTTTGATGATGACGGACGGATTCAAGCGGCGTCTCGAGCAATGCAGTCCTTTTGGCATGTCTTAAGATTTCCGCTGCAATATAGTGATCCGAATGTTTTTCCAGAGCAGCGGCCAGGGAAAGAATCTGATTTTTAACAAAAGGCGCTTTGACATACACGTCAAGTAATGACCAGTCCCCTTGGGTCAGGGTGCCGGTTTTGTCGAAGACAACGGTATTAATTTTTTGGGCTTGTTCAAAAGCCGTGAAATCCCGAACCAGAATTCCTTTGTTTCCGGCAAGAGAAATTCCGGCAACCCGTGCCATGGGGATGGCAATACCCAGGGCACACGGACATGCGATCACCATCACCGTCACCGATCTGATGAAGGCATTTTCCAAGGTAAACCCTGAAACCAGACAAACCAAACCGGATGCTGCTGAAAGCAAGAGAATCAGGGGTACAAATAAACGGAGAATTTGATCGGTCTTTCCCTCTAAGGGAAGTTTTTTTCCCAAAGCGCGTTCCATAATTGAAATCATCTGACCCAGCGTCGATTCATCCCCCACACCTTCGGCCTTGACCTTCAAAACCCCCTGAATCAACCGGGTACCGCTTTTAATGCGATCCCCGGCTTTGATTTGGACAGGCAATGCTTCGCCGGTCAAGGAAGATTCATCCATTGCCCCTGAACCTTCCATTATGCGGCCGTCTGCAGGAACAATTTCGCCTTCCTGAACCATGAAAACATCTTTTTTTCGAAGAAATTTTGCGGAAACATAGCGGCCGCCGGGGAACTCATCGCTGATAATTTTGACTTTGGTGGGTCGGAGCGAAAAAAAATTGCCAAGATCTTCCTGAACGCTGTCTTTGGCTTTCCTTTCAATGGTCTTTCCGAGCAGGGTCAGGGTAATCAGCATGGCGGACGTGTCGAAATAGAGATGAATGCTTCCGGAAAACAGATTAAAGATACTGTAAAAAAAAGCACTGAACGCCCCCAACGTAATCAGAGTTTCCATGCCAAAAGCAGCGGATTTGAGGCCGGCCCAGGCCTTTCGATAGATATTGAAACCGCCGTAGAAAAGAACGACACCGGCCAGAATAAAAATGGGTACAGAGATTTTATAAACAGCGTCTTTGGTCAACTCGGTAAAAAAGCCGGAATAAAGGGCAAAAGAGAGCATCATCACATTGGCGGTGAGAAATGCAGAAACCGCGAAACGGATAAAGTCCTTTTTGGTGTCAATTGCTTTGGCATCTTCTTCGGGTATGGCAGCCCGATATCCCAGCCGACCGATGGTTTGAATGATCTTGTCCGGAGACGTTTGAATGGGATTGTAGTCACAACTGATTCGATCGGTTGAAAAATTACAGGATGACTGCACCACACCGGAATGTTTTTTGAGGGCTGATTCGATCACCCAGGCACAGGCCGGACACCACATATCACTGATTTTCAGATAAATGCTGAGTCTTTCGCCGGCATCTTGGTTCACCCCATCGCTTGACGGTTCAAGGTCCGGCTGAAGGGAAGAAAAATGAGGCGTTGCATCTTCTTTGGAAAGGCGTTCTTTAAGATCCGATTCCGATTCGGGAATAATCCCCATTTCCAGGCATTTTCTGAATAGTTCCGTTTCTTTAAAATGCACGGGATCCGGAGAATCAGCCGCCTCCATAAGCATGACAAAGACCTGTCGGCAACCCATGCAGCAGAAAAAAAAATCCCGGTTGCCTGACGTCCATTTCACCGTGCCATGTCTTAAGGAAAGGCCGCAAAGATCACAGGAACCAGCAGAAGGATTCATGTCATTTGCGAAGCCCTAGCGATTTGACGTAGGCGATAATCCGCCATCGGTCCATCACTTCGATAGTGGTGGCCAGTGCCGGCTGCCGGCCATTGGGAACTCCGTAGCTGATCTCTTTAAAGATAACGCCCTGGGGAAGGGATTGAACCTTGTCGCTTTGAAGATCACCGGGAAGGGGATGAAAACTCTGTCCCACGGTCCCGTTACCGTCATGATATTTTCCGTGGCACTGAGCGCAGTAGGTAACATACAGCAATTTCCCGGATTCAACGACATTGGCATCGTCATTTTTAAAAGGGGATACCAGATCTTCAGCTTTGGCATTTCGATACTCTGCTTCGCCGCCGTCAAAAGGAATCACGCCGGGTTTCATGATCAAGAGTTTTTCTTCGTGGGGACGAACTGCCGGAGTTTCCCACATTCTACCCACCCTCATATTTTCATCGTAAAGAGTGATCACTGTGTAGACGGCCGTAAGCACAACCGCAACGAACCCTGCAAGGACGACTATTCGCTTCATCTATTCCCCCTTGGCGCCTTTTACGTGCTGAGGATAGGGCTGGACCTGGTAAATCGCATAAGGTGATTCACCGGGAACATCTTTTATGGGACGGTAGTTCCAGGTAGGTTGGCCCAAATCCCCCACCACAAAAAAGGAGAAAAATCCTTTGCCCAGTATCCATACCAAAAGAAGGGTAATGATGACCCAGGTGGCGATGGTCGACTCTTTTCCTGTTGAATGTGTCATTTTATATTTTTACTCCCAGCAAACCGGTAACCAAAATATAAAAGAAAACCCAGATGACGGACCCTGCAATGGTCAACGTCATGAACAGAGGAAACGGTGCATTTCTGTCCTCGATGCCTTCAGGGAATCGGTAAATGATTTTCTTTTTCCGTTCTTCAGCATCATCGCTTTTCAGATGGCTATACGCCAGCGCCAACCCGAACATGACAATAAAAATCAAGGTTGGAAATAGATACATTACAATATGCTGGAAGTTTAACAGATTGAAAAATCTCATGATGCTTCCTTTTAATTATTTAGCGTTCAAAAGCGAAAAAATGAGCACTGCCCCACTGGCCGCCAGCCCTGCAAGGGCCAAAAACATAAGGGTATAGATTTCATACCGCTTAATGGTGGAAGCCTTTTCAACGGATGCTTTCCGCTCATCTTCCAGGGGCAAAAATCTCGCCCGTTGTTGATCTTTAAACTGGCCGTTTTTCAGGGCCCAGAAAAAGACCACCAGGCTGATGACAAAGCCCACTGCCATGTATGTGATGAAATAGGGAAAATACATAATAGTTTCGAAATAAAAAGTTCAAAGTGTAAAGTGATCTAAAGTGCCTAAAGTTATGAAGTCGCTCGCGCAGCGCAGGGGCTTGTTCCGCGTGTCGCTCCAATGATTTAATAAATTGTCAGAATTCCTTAACTTTAGCTCACTTTAAAACTTTAAACTTTAGGCACTTTTGTTATGGTTCATAC
>JASFGF010000162.1:0-6563 GCA_050123915.1 Desulfobacterales bacterium
TGGAATTGCTGTTGGAATGCGAGTAAATTCTATGTCTTCGGCCGCGTATGCATGCGCTACCACGGTAACGCCCTTATCTGCCAGGATTTGACCACCAAGAATATGATCAACATGATTGTGACTATAGACGAGATAGCGGATTGGCACGTTAAAGCGATTTGTAAGTTCGTTACGCAAATATGAGGCAGCCTTTTTGCTGATGGGGTCAGTAAGAAATAGTCCTTCTTTGGTCACCATAAATACAGAGTGATAATGACCAAACGTAAAACGGTAGACATTGTCTTTCATATGTTCGATTTTGTAAGTGGTCGTTTCCTCTGCGATCGTGGATAGGGAAAGGAATGAGAAGAGTAGCAGGATAAAAAGCGTTGTGATTGATTTGGGCATGAGAGTAACCTTATTTTTTTAAGTATGCAATACTTAATTAAGTATAACATTGATATTATGTAGACATAGGAAGGAATTTTCGATACCAGAGAATTTAATTCATTACAGGTACTATCCATAAATACAACCTAAAGCAAGTCTATATTATTTCTTTTTGAAATAAAGTGCCTCAAAATCCTTAACTATATTTTTTAATTTAGTTATATTGGTTAAATCGGTCGTCTGTTTACACTTCATAGTGTAAATAAGCATCTGATGTAGTAAACTAAGTTGCTTTTCATAGTTTTCCATGTCCAACTTGATTCGCTGGGTCATAAAATATTGAGAAACAATCTCCTGAATTTCATCAGCATGACGCTCCTTATTCATAATCCATCGCACCAATTGATTGGAATTATGATGTTTTTCCTTTTCAAGTTCTATAATCTGTTTCATGGACTTTTCCACGGTTACAATATGCTCATTAATTATTTTAATTCGCATCTCATCGTCATATATTCCACAAGGTATTTCACAATGAGCATAGGCTTGAATAGAAAGAATAAAGATAAAAAAACAGCCAACTATAATTTGTAATAAAATCTTTTTCATAACAAAAACCTCCTTTAAGTGGTTATAGATAAAATATACTCTTCTATTATTCTAAAATCTGGTGCTAATTATTCCCCTACAATTCGAAGAATTCTTCTCTCAAGAATTTGATTGTCTGTTAATTTAGTTTAATATCATTTTTAAATATAGATTTTGGAGCGAAATCAAATTTGGAATAACTGGCCATGATCAGAAATTCATTAAATTCACAGTAATTATCTACGAATGATTATAGCTTATTCGATAGATAACACCGGCCCGATCATCGGAAACCAGAAGGGCGCCATCAGGCATCACCAAGACATCCACAGGACGACCCCAAGCACGGCCGTTTTTTAGCCATCCTTTGGCAAAAACCCCGTAACTTATCGCTTGGCTTCCATGGAGACGCACTATACTGATGCGATAACCTATTGGGGTGGTCCGGTTCCAGGAACCGTGCTCAGCAATAAAAATCTGGTTTCGGTAAAGGTTCGGAAACATTGTTCCTGTATAGAATCGCATACCAAGGGCAGCAACATGCGGTCCCAATGCTATGGATGGAGGTACGAACTCTTCACACTTTCGTTTGTTGCCGAATTCCGGATCCGCAATGGTACCCCCATGGCAATAAGGAAAACCAAAGTGCATACCTTTTTGGGATGCACGATTCAGCTCGTCTGGAGGCAGATCGTCACCCAGCCAATCACGTCCGTTGTCTGTGAACCATAGCACGCCGGTATTCGGATGCCAGTCAAAACCCACTGTGTTGCGTACACCATGAGCGAAGATCTCCGGGGTACCGCCATCCGCATTTATCCGCGTGATCGAGGAGTATATCTCATTGCTCCGTTCGCAGACATTGCACGGAGCCCCCACCGGCACGTAGAGCTTACCATCTGGACCGAAACGTATAAATTTCCATCCATGATGGGGATCCTTTGGAAAGCTGTCCGTAACAATTAAGGGTTTGGGAGGATTCTTCAACCGTGATTCAATACGATCGTATCGCAGCACACGGTTCACCTCGGCAACATAAAGAGACCCCTCTTTAAAAGCCACACCGTTGGGCATGTTCAATCCTTCAGCGATGGTGATGACTTCGTCAGCCTTGGCGTCGTGGTTGCGATCCACAACCGCGTAGACTTTACCTGCTGAGCGGGTGCCGACAAATAAAGTGCCGCTTTCACCGAGAACAAGCGAGCGGGCATTCTCGACATTGGTGGCATAGATGTTTATGCTAAACCCGGGCGGCAGGCTGATATCGCCAAGATGCACGCCCTTTTTATTCATCGCCGGAGCACATGAAATTCCCCATATAACCTGCAGCAGAAGAATAAGGATAATAAGAACTCTGATTTTGTTTTTTCCGACCATCCTTGCTTGCTCCTTTATGGTTTTATTGGAAGACAACAGTATATCATATTAGTCAACTGACATTATCATGATATATGATTCACTCTCAGTTATCCACCACTTATTGGTGTCATTACGATCGCCAACCCGATTCTAATCAATCCTGATCCATTCCAGGTCTTTGTGTGAAATATGGATTTCTCCGTCACCGCCGATAAATCGTTCCGGGCTGTCTTTTGAAAAACGGATCAGGTCGATAGGTCGGGTGCGTTTAAGCCCGGTAACAGCATCTTTAAATATCCTCTCATGAGGCTCGATAGATTGCTCCCATTTGGATATGGCAAAATGGGTGTTGGGATATCTTCTGACGAGGGATCGGATTTTATTCAAACCCAGGCGGCCCGCTTCGCCCCAAAATTTCGGGGTGTTCAGGTCGTCCAAATCGACCACATCGGGTTTATACCTATCATTGACGGATATCTCCAAAAGCATATCAGGAAAGATCGGTAGATAAAGGGCCCAAAGAAAGGCCTTCATCATGATATGGCTGTGTCTTTCATACGCCTTTTTTATTAGAACGATCCTTCGGCCATGGGCCTTAAGGGCATATTTTCGGCGAAGCGTGAGGTCCTGGTCCATGCCCCGATCATAACCACCGTATCATGATATAACAAGATAAATTTTTGTTACCCCTGGCGCCTGTTCCTTGATCCCCGATCCCTACTCCACTCTTTTTTATGAATGGTTTTGGGGATTTTTTTTTAAATTGTTTGTTATCCATGTCCTAAAACTTACCGAAATTTGATGGGTATAAAAAAGGTCTATTTAAAAGAAGTATATGCGAGTGTATGGATTTGAAGATTTTATGCTTAACTTTTCAACTTTCAATTATAATTGAAAGGCAAATTTGAAAAATCTGGTTATGATCGGAAATCCATTAAATTAACAGATATCAAATTCGAACTGTAAATATCAGAGAATGATCATTTAAAAGATATTGTTTTCATATTTCGTGCATCGTTTAACATGAATACTTTGGAGCTATCCCACATTATATAGAGGCTGATGGCATCCCAATATATTGTATGACACGTAAATTGAAATAGTTATCAAGTCTACTCAAGGTGAGGTATGGGATTCCAGATTCTTTTCCAGATCCAATTCAGGCGTCGCAAGTCCTGGCGAGCCTTCAGTCTTTCATCCTTAACCGGTATGTGATTCGGATTACTTACTTTGCCAACCTTAAATTGGAAAACATAATCGGGTTCCAATCCCATGCGCAGATCAATCATTACGATATGTTTTTCTACTCTTTTAAAGGCATAATACCCTCGGGTAAACCACCGAAGTTTGACCACCGGTGGATGTTTTTCCAACCCTCGTATTAACTCAAGATTTCTCGGATAATGGTTTATGAATAACGGTGTATGGCCATCGAATAGGGAAAAATAGGTTTCAAAATATTGGCCTTTATCAATGCCTACTATCCGCCATAGAAAGGTGGTAAACGGCGCCGGGGTAGAGAGGAGATCGTTATAGAGCACATGCTGGTGAGCAAGTTTATCTCTAACCCTTTCTCCAACAAATTCCCTGACGCCAAAAGCCCAGATTAAGTAAACCATACTTAGAACCAGTCCGATCATATTCAGCCGATGTCCCAAAGATGAGCTTCTTTTTAGTAACAGCGCTGCCAAGGCACCCAGCAAAATAGGTAAAGTAAAGAGAGGGTCAATGATGAAAAAGATCGGCCAGGCCAAGGGCGTGGTATCCAAAGGCCATAAAATCTGTGTACCATATACGGTTAACAGGTCTAAAAGCACACCGGTCTCCAGAACCAGAAATGTCAGAAGACACCATCTTTTAAAATGCTTCCTGGTGGCGGGATGTACTTTCGTGATAAACCATGCCAGCAGCGGAGATAAAAGGCCCAGAAGGAACAGGGAATGGCTAAATCCTCGATGGTAAACAAAGTCATCCACCGGTCCACCAAGAGGAATAAGAATGTCCAAATCGGGGAGCGTTCCCAAGAAAGCTCCCCAGAACATAGCTTTTCGACCGACCTTGTGTCCAAGGACAACCTCACCGTATGCGGCACCTACTGTAAGCTGTGTTAAAGAATCCAAGGTCTCATAATTTTAGCTGGGTTATAAACAATGCATGTGCAATTCATAGATTTGTTTTCTAATCTCAGGTTTGGTATTGGTTGTGAACTATTAATACTAACTTAAAAAAATCGGATTTGTCAAAGACAGTGTTCCTGTCCAAAAAACGAGTCAGGTCTGACTTGTGATATGGTATTGAGTTATCATATAAAAATTAGGTGCTTGATAGTTGCTCATTATTGAAGCTATCACAGGTCCGCGATAAGTTGCAGGTATCAACGGTTTTGGGGTGATGGTTTTAGATCGAAATCGTAACCATATTAGAGGGGTATGGATTGAAGGTTTAAGAAGGCTGGAACACAATTAAACTTCCATTCCAAAGAAATTAATCAGCATATTGTTTAAACCCCGCCGAAGGATTGCATAGGAATAGTTCCGCTCAGCCACCTCATAATTATGATTTACCATCCTCTCTTTTCTTTTGCGCGATTTTAAAAATTCCCTTACGTTTTGAACATTTTTTTTGGTGAGAAAGCCGTCCATGACAACCAGGTCAAACCCATTAGGCTCAATATCTCTTACAAATGTAGCGTAGCGGTTAATCAATAGTGGCTTTTTAAAATAAACAGCCTCAAGAAATGCATTGCCAAATCCTTCATGCAGGCTGGGATAGGTAATGAAATCGGCATGAGGATAAATATCCCAGAGTGTCGGGTTACCATTGTAATTCTTTTGATTATTTATTGGGTCTGAGACGCGAGTTTTCACTAATCTTAGATCAACCCCTCGCTCACGAGCTGTTTCTTGAAGCCACTCAGCATATTCATACCCTTCATCGCCTGCTTCATGGGAGATGACCAGCTTGTATCGAGGATCTTTCAATTCTTCGACCAAATCTATGGCATGTTCAATTCCCTTGCGCTGTATAATACGTGTCGGTTGTAGAATTATTCGGTCTTGTGGCCCAAGTTCCAATGATTCGCGGAAAGCTATGGTTTGATCTTCATCCACTACCGGCGGGTTCTCAAAATCCAGAACGTTGGGTATTATCGTAGAGGAAATCCCTGTTCGAAGTGCAAGCTCTTCTTTGGCTGCGGAATTAATAACTACATGTTCGATATTATTCAAGTTGGGAGGAAACGCCATGCGCAAGTAATCTCCCACGGCATTTACGGAAAACCGTGTCCTTTCCCAATAAAAATCATGGTGATGGGCAATCATGGGAATCTGAGTTTCTGCGATAATTTCAGTCAAGGCGATTCCCAAAGGGATATGCAACGGAATGGTAAGCGCATTCTGGGCAATAAGAAGGTCCAAATTAAATTGTGAAATAAATTCTCGAATTTTATTCTTTAAAAGTATCTTTAGATCATGAATGGTATCCGTCACGGCAGGGCTTCGAACTTTGTGTCCAAATATCCGTTCATTGATCCACTGATTCTTTTCATACTTAAAGTGCGCTTCGGGAACAAGATAACTCTTTTGGGAATCCCTTTCCAATTCACCAGCGAACCAGAAACAGCTGTGGCCGATTTTTCTTAAAACTTCCGACCACTTGCTGGTTTCCATTGTAACCCCGTCTGTGCCGGAAAAGCGTGTGGAAATAAAACCAATATTTTTAACCATGGTTATCTACCCCTAATCGCCTCCGTCCGTTAAGGAGTTATGTCGGTTTCATGACAAACGACTTTTTTTAAATCAAATGTTAAAAGAATAGTTGTTTAATAACCGTATAAGATTATGTATTTTGTATGTCAAGAACTAAATAATACAATATATGGTAGCAAAAAGCGATGTTTTTACCGGGGGGCTCTTTGAAGTCAATTGGGGACAGATAATGAATTTTCGCTGAATTTATGGAAAACGGTGAACATAGAGGAATATAACAGATGGGACCTAATTGGTCTATGGAAGTTTATTAGAGCATTATTCTAAAAATATAATATGTGGGCATAAGTGAATGAGACGGAAACTAAGATTTCGTGCCGAAACTTTCAATTACCGAAAATTAAAGATTACCAACCGAAATTAAACTTGGGTTATCTTGCCATAAAGACAACCAAAGGTTGATCAATTCCGATTACATATATCTGGTACCTTTCTGAGAGAGAGATGTTGGGGAGGCGAGCGAGCCTTTTAGGTGAGCTC
>JASFGF010000163.1:0-6541 GCA_050123915.1 Desulfobacterales bacterium
AACCCTGTTTTTGGCATATTTGAGTGCGGCTTCGTAAGCCCCTTGTGAACCCCCGAGGCCCATAGCGGCAATGGAGAGTCTGCCGCCATCAAGGGTTGCGAGCATTTGGTGAAAACCGTCTCCCGGCAAACCTAAAATATTATTTTCAGAAATTCTGACATCATCAAAATAAAGCTCAGCGGTGTCTGACGCCCGCCACATCATCTTTTTGTGCATGGTTACGGCTTTAAAACCCGGCGTTCCGTGTTCAACCAAAAAGCACGTATATTCCGGTTTTCCGCTGGGTCGAGTACCGGTGACCGCCTGAACAGTTACCCCCATGCTCATCTTGCAAGCGGCGTTGGTAATAAAAATTTTAGATCCGTTGAGAACCCATTCGTTGCCATCTTTTACGGCAGTGGTTTTACTCCCGCCGGCATCGGAACCGGCAGTCGGTTCCGTGAGGCCAAAGCCCCACAGCCCCTCACCGGAGCAGAGTTTTGGGAGATACTTTTTCTTTTGTT
Source organism: Desulfobacterales bacterium (assembly GCA_050123915.1). Taxonomy (GTDB): domain Bacteria; phylum Desulfobacterota; class Desulfobacteria; order Desulfobacterales; family UBA11574; genus UBA11574. Next base: position 504 of record JASFGF010000163.1, read on the forward strand.
CTTCTGTACCAAAATAGTATATGGGGCCGATTCCAAGGGAGTTCCCGGCGGCAACGGTGGCTGCCTGGGATCCATCCACCCTTGCAATCTCTTCGACGGCAATGATGTAGGACAGATAGTCCATGTCCTGACCATCATATTCCTCTGAGACGAACATACCGAAAAGGCCGATTTCACCCATTTTCCGTGTGACTTCAGCGGAAAATTCTTCTTTTTCATCGAGTTCCGAAGCCACCGGTGCAATTTCACTCTGTGCAAATTTTCGAACTTCTCTGCGGATCATTTCCTGTTCTTTGGTTAGATCGAAATCCAATGCATTCTCCTGAAATCTTTGAAAAACATTTCTTTTTGCTTCACTTTTGTGTCAGGCTCAAATTTTAATCCGCCACCGATCTTTGGCGGATTAATCCTCGAAATACTCAGTGTATGCCTGCCCCGCAGGTCCTGCAGATCGTACCGGGGTGGTTAAAATATTCGCCTTCCCCTCCGGGCGTAGGCCCTCAGGGCCGGAGGCTTGAACTAAAACAAAAATTAACATTTTTCAAAGAGCTCTATTTGGTTATGTCCTGTTTTCGAAACAGTGTCTAATAACAAGCCTGTTAAAGGTTTTCTGAAGGAGGTATTAGTGACCCTTCCAGACGGGGTCCCGTTTTTCCATAAAAGCGTTAACTCCTTCTATGGCGTCGTCAGTAGCGCAAAGGGAAGAGAAGAGTTCATCCATATAGTCAACGGCCTGGTGATACGGGATTTCCGACATACCGTAGACACCAATTTTTCCAGTCTGTACCGCCTGGGGGCTTTTCTTGGCAATTTTTTCAGCAAGCTTCATGGTTTCGGCTTCAAGATCGTCCGGAGGCACCACTTTGTTGATCAAGCCGAATTGTTGGGCTTCAGGGGCTGAAATAATATCTCCGGTGAGGATCATTTCAAGTGCTTTCTTTCGACCGACATGGCGTACCAGGGGTACGGCCGGGCCCAAACAGATTAATCCCACGTTAATGGCCGTGGTTCCGAACCTGGCATTTTCGGCGGCTACCGCCAGATCGCAGGCAAATACAAGACCGGCGCCATTGGCCACGGCAGCGCCTTTGACCGAGGCGATCACCGGCTTTTTCATCCGTGGCAGGGTGTGATAAAACTCATCCACTATAGCCAGAAATTCCCGAAGTTCTTTGGGACTTTTTCCCTGGAATTCCGGGAGAGAGATGCCGGTTGAAAAATGTTTGCCGGCTGCACGGATCACCACTACGCGGACGTCGTTATCCCGATCCATATCCAAAAGAGCATCATTCAGTGCCTTTGCAAAGGGAACGTTAAAGGTGTTCATCGCTTCCGGCCGGTTTAGCGTAATGACGCCGATCATTTCCTGCTTTTCGGTCAATACGAGATTTTTTTCCATGATGTCCTCTCCTTTATTTAAAGCCTTATATCAGTTTTTATACCTAATTTATACATTGACGCTCACTAAATTAATTTAAGGCAAAACATTTCATTAATCAAGGATCATTCATTTTACCGATCAAAGAAAGCCTTATCGTCTTATCATAAAAGTTTTATGTGCGTAGTGTAACGGTTTCGTCCTTTGAAATAAATTAATTGTTACAATTATGAACGAGCGCTCGGTCACAAACCTGAGTTTATGTGTACCCTTGATAAGCAAATTTGTCAATATCTATCTTAATTATTGATTTATAAGGTATATTTTGCATTGCAGAGTTTCTTTGTTCGGAGGAAACTTCTTGACAGTGAAGATGAGGACATGGTACCAATTATGAACGAGCGCTCGGTCAGATATCTCTGTCGAATCACATTTTGGAGTTGTTATGGAACAACGGCATGCAACAAAAGAAATTCCTACTCAAATAAAAAACCCTGAACTTGTGGAACAGCGTCATCGTCAGATCGTCGATGCCGCGGTCCCGTTGTTCATCAATCAGGGGTTTCACAAGACCACCACACGGCAGATCGCCCGTTCCGCAAATATATCCATTGGTTCATTGTATGAATATATCGCTTCGAAAGAAGATATTTTGTATCTGGTTTGCGATTTTATCCATGCCGAGGTCGAACGGGGGGTTTCAGACGCGATGACAAGGGCTTCAGGCGGGCGCAGTTCACTGGCTGAGGTGATTCGTGAATATTTTTTAGTCTGCAATCGAATGAACGATCATATCCTGCTGATTTACCAAGAGACTCAATCTCTACCGCCCCAATGGCGTAAAAAGGTACTCGAGAATGAAGTGCGCATTACCGGCATTTTTATGGAAGTGCTGGAACGTTTGATTTCATCCGGTGATTTACCACATTTAAGTGAACGCTCCATGGAGCTTATTGCACACAATATTTCTGTTCTGGGCCATATGTGGACGTTCCGGCGCTGGTTTCTTGCCCGACATTACAGTATTGAAGATTATATCGAGCTTCAGACCGAATTTATTCTTGGACCTAAGCAGAGCGTTTCAAATTTTAAAAGGGGATAAAAAAATAATTATACCTGAAGCGGGAATGTTATCAAAGAACTAAAATGTTATAAAATCTTCAGTTTTTCAAGGAGGATGGATGACGATGGAAGTTGAAGTTTACAATCCCAAACACCCCATTAGAGTCGTTACCGCAACATCCCTTTTTGACGGTCATGATGCATCCATAAACATCATGCGTCGCATACTCCAGGATGCCGGTGTTGAGGTCATTCACCTGGGACATAACCGCTCTGTCCATGAAATCGTCGATGCTGCTATTCAGGAAGATGTCCAAGGGGTGGCGGTGTCGAGTTATCAGGGCGGTCATATGGAATTTTTTAAATACATCGTCGATCTTTTGAAAGAGAGAAATGTTCAACATATCAGAGTTTTTGGCGGTGGCGGCGGGGTTATCATACCTGAAGAGATAAAAGAACTGGAATCATACGGTGTCACTAAAATATATTCTCCTGAAGATGGCGCCAAAATGGGGCTTCATGGAATGATCCATCACATGATAAAACAGATGGATTTTTCTACGGTTAACAAGGACGATTTTGATTTTTCAGCGCTGTCACCGGACAACACGTTTATGGTCGCCAACCTAATTACCGCCGTTGAGCAGGCCAAGGCAAACGGAGACGGCCATCTTGCTTTATTCAGATCTCAAATCCAAAAAAAGATCGGGAAACGAAAAATACCGGTTATTGGGATTACCGGAACCGGTGGGGCCGGGAAATCGTCTTTGACAGATGAAATTATCTTAAGAATTCTAAATGATCTCAAACATGTTCATCTGGCGGTCATCAGCAGTGATCCGTCCCGGCGCAAAACCGGCGGTGCGCTGTTAGGTGACAGAATACGTATGAATGCCATTGAAAATGACAGGGTTTATATGCGGAGCCTGGCTACCCGAAGATCACAGACGGAAATTCCCCATGCCCTTGCAGAAACCATAGACGTTGTCAAAGCTGCGGGCTTTGACCTTGTCATTGCGGAAACAGCAGGCATCGGGCAGGGAGATTCGAGCATCATTGATCTTGTTGATGTATCGATCTATGTGATGACCAGTGAATTCGGGGCCGCCACTCAGCTCGAAAAAATAGACATGCTCGATTTTGCCAATCTTATTGTTGTGAACAAATATGAGAAACAAGGCGGCGAGGATGCGGTGCGAGATGTGTGCAAACAGGTACAGCGCAACCGTAAGGCATGGGACAAATCTCCTGCGGAAATGCCTGTTTACGGAACCATTGCTTCCAAATTTAACGACGATGGCGTTACGGCCTTGTATCATGGGATTATCGATGCACTGTCGGAAAGAACAGGGATCGTATTGGACTCGGGTCTTTCCAGACCCAAAGAAAAGACCTCTACATCCAAAACAATTATAATTCCTCCGGAACGGACCCGTTACCTTGCTGAAATCGCCGCCACAATTAGAAAATATCATCAAGAAACCAAAGAGCAGGCAGATGCGGTCCGAAAGGTCTGGCATCTCAAGGAGACCGCAACGACTGTTGCCGGGGATCGTCTTACGGCCGATACATCACCGGTTTTAAATCGGCTCAAAATGGAAATTGAAAAGGTTGAAAACACACTGCATGCCGAGACGACCCGTCTGCTCGAAGACTGGGAAGATATCAAAAAGACTTACACGAAAGACGAACTTACATACCGTGTTCGGAATCGGGAAGTTAGTGTTCCACTTTACATAACATCATTGGCGCATACGAAAATTCCGAAGATTGTACTTCCCAAGTATAAGGATCCGGGAGAAATTTACACCTGGTTGAGAGAAGAAAATATTCCCGGTCGGTTTCCGTTTACCTCTGGTGTGTTTCCATTAAGACGAGTTGACGAAGATCCCACACGTATGTTTGCAGGAGAAGGAGACCCTGCAAGGACCAACAGACGATTCAAACTGTTATCTGCCGATGCCAAGGCCAAGCGCCTGTCCACGGCCTTTGATTCTGTCACATTATACGGCTGTGATCCCGACATAAGGCCGGATATCTACGGTAAAGTCGGCACTTCCGGCGTCAGTATATGCACCCTTGACGATGTTAAGGTGCTTTATGACGGTTTTAATCTGTGCGCACCCAATACATCTGTTTCCATGACCATCAACGGCCCTGCTCCCATCATACTTGCCATGTTTTTAAATACCGCTGTGGATCAACAGGTGGATTCGTTTCGGGCCCGGGAAAAAAGAGAGCCTTCAAAGAGAGAATACAATGACATTCGATCCAAGGCGCTGTCCGATGTTCGTGGAACGGTTCAAGCGGATATTTTAAAAGAAGATCAAGGCCAAAACACCTGTATTTTTTCCATTGAATTTGCGCTGAAAATGATGGGAGATATCCAGAAATACTTTATCGACAACAACGTCCGGAATTTCTATTCGGTGTCCATTTCAGGATATCACATTGCCGAGGCCGGCGCCAATCCCATTACGCAACTGGCCCTTACGCTGGCCAACGGATTTACCTATGTCGAATATTATCTGTCCCGGGAAATGCCTATCGACAGCTTTGCACCCAATTTATCTTTTTTCTTTTCCAATGGCATGGATCCGGAATATACGGTTATCGGGAGAGTGGCCAGACGTATTTGGTCTATGGCCATAAAGAATAAATATGGCGGGTCCGCCCGGTCGCAGATGCTCAAATATCATGTTCAGACATCCGGCCGTTCCTTACACAGTCAGGACATTCAACTTAACGACATCCGGACAACGCTTCAGGCACTTTGTGCAATTTATGACAACTGCAACAGTTTGCACACCAATGCCTTTGATGAAGCTGTTACCACGCCGAGCAATGAATCGGTCCGGCGTGCTTTGGCGATTCAACTTATTATCAACCGGGAATGGGGACTTGCAAAAAATGAGAATTTGAATCAAGGTAGTTTTGTTGTCGAGGAGCTGACGCGGTTGGTGGAGGAAGCGGTTCTTGCAGAATTCGACAGAATCACCGAACGTGGCGGTGTTCTGGGCGCCATGGAAACCGGCTATCAGCGAAGCAAGATTCAAGAGGAATCCATGTATTATGAAAATTTAAAGCATACCGGCGAGATGCCCATCATCGGTGTCAATACCTTTCGAGATCCTGATGCCGATTTAGAACAATTGAGCGAGTACATTGAGTTGTCCAGGGCCACCGAAAGTGAAAAGAAGTCACAACTTAACCGTTTGGCAGCCTTCAAGAAACGAAACAAAAAAGAAGTAGATAATGCATTGCAGCGTCTTCAGAGCGTTGCCCTGTCAGGGGAAAACATTTTTGAAGAGCTGATGGAGACCGTTAAGGTGTGTACCCTGGGCCAGATTACCCAGGCCTTGTATGATGTGGGAGGGAAGTATAGACGAAACATGTAAGGTTTTCAGTTCATAGATAGTGAAAGGGTCGGGGAGTTTTTCTAAATCGTCGCTCCATGGATAATCTTTTTTTAAACCGCGTGAACTCGTGGCAAGGGCTCGTAAAGAAAGAACAGAAATCAATCTTTGAAAAATCAATAGGCTCACTGTTCAACCCCCCCATTTTTTTTAAAGATGAGATTTTGGCGTACGCCTGTTCT
>JASFGF010000164.1:0-6499 GCA_050123915.1 Desulfobacterales bacterium
CCACTGAAGAAGAAAATCAGATACGCACTCGAATCGCCGATTCAATCCGATGGATCGTGTGCCAGAGACTTCTTCCCAAAGTGGGTGGCGGGCGGGTTGCCGCTTTTGAAATTTTGCGTACCAATCTTCGCGTTAAAGATTCGATTTTACATGGAGAATCAGAAGGTAAAACATTTTATGATATTATCCAGGCTGGAAAAGCGTTCGGCATGGTAACCTTTGACGATTATATCTTGGGGCTGTATGAAAAAGGCATCATTACCCAGGAAACCGCGATGGCTTATGCATCTCGAAAGGACGTGCTGGGCCGAGGCATCGACACCATCAAAACCGTCCGGGGAGAAGCCACAACAGACATCGAGGATTTAAAGGTTGATCATGATTATGGCAAGACTTCGCGTTAATCGAGTCCTGCCGGTTTTTTATCCGTAACGTATCGATAAAGGCAAAAATAATGAATATTTCATGCGAAAACTGCCAGAGTAAGTTTAAAATACCGGACGAAAAGATTCCTAAAGGACAAATGTTTTCAATTACTTGTCCGCAGTGTAACACCAAGGTCGTGGTCGATGCACGCTCTGACACAGTCTCTTCATCAGATACCCATTCGAAACCATTAGACAAACCCAAACCGGAAAAGGAAAAAACGATTATTGATGAAGTTGACGCCGATACTTACGATGCTTCGGACAAACCTTTTGACTTCGTGGAAGAGGGTGTGAAAACCGCCCTTTTGTGCGAACCCGATGCTGCCTTACAAGCGAAGATCAAAACGGGCTTGTATAATATGGACTATCATATCACCACCCCCCAGTTGCCCAAAGATGCGCTAAAGCAAATGCGATTTCATATTTTTGACATGGTGGTGCTAAACGAGAGGTTCGGCACCCAAAGTCCGGATATGAACCCTGTCCACAAATATCTGGACCGCCTCAACATGTCCATCCGAAGAAACATTTTTGTGACGCTCATTACGGACCGTTACCGTACCATGGACAATATGGCAGCTTTTAACAGAAGCGTTAACCTGATTGTCAACCTGAAAAATATTGATGAAATCGAAAAAATTCTTAGACGCGGCGTTGCCGATTATGAGGCTTTTTATCGTGTTTATAAGCGGGCGCTTATAAAAACCGGCAGGGTCTAATGCCTCAAATTGTATCGCATAACAAGCAAAACCCAAACATAAAGCCAATCACTGATGAAATATACGTGCACAGATTATCGGACTGAAATGATTCTTGTGAGCCTCAGGCAGCGTCTTAAACAAGAAGACCTGAATGAAGACGAAAAAAAGGAAATTCTTTTGCAAATTGAAGAGATAGAAGCGGCAATGGAACTCGATTAATATATTATCGGTAACAGCGAACTTATCGTCCATCCATGAATTCAAAATGAATACAATGGGTGTCCAATTCAGAAATGAGCAATTTTTGTTCTGATCAAGGCCGTACAAGGGTTTGCGGTGAGGCGTACGTCTGTACGCCGCAGCCGGAAACCCGCGGAGAACGCCGAGCAGGACAAAAATGGCCATTTATGGATGGACACTAAATGCTGTTGCTGATAATCCTCAACCCCTCCAGCGTCAAATTCGGTTCAACAACCTCTATGGTTTCAGATACCTGACACATAAGATTTGCCAGACCACCCGTAGCGATGATTTGGGGATTCGTACCCATTTCAACCCTCATACGCTTGACCATTCCATCGACAAGACCTGCATATCCGTAGATAATTCCCGCTTTGATACTGCTTGAGGTATCTTTGCCGATCACACTTTTGGGAGGCATAAAGATCTCGACTCTGGGAAGTTTTGATGCTTTTATAAAAAGCGCTTCAGAAGAAATCATGATGCCGGGACTGATTGCACCACCTAAGTATTCCCCTTTTTCAGAAATAGCATCAAAGGTTGTTGCCGTTCCAAAATCTATTACAATTAAACTCGTTTGGTATTTATGGAATGCTGCAACCGCATTAACGATCCGGTCTGCTCCGACTTCTGATGGGTTTTTATATCGTATCGGCAGTTTAGGCGCAGACCTGGCATCCACCCAATGGGGTATATGTCCAAGATATTTGCGACAGAAAGAATCTAGAATGGTAACCATGGGGGGAACGACACAGGAAATAATTGTTTTGTGGATATTTATAGAATTGATACTGCCTTCGGAAAAAAGATTGCGGGCAAGAATATTAAACTCATCTTCGGTGGTACGCCGTTCAGTTCGTAGTCGCCAATTTTGAACGAGATGTTCGTCGTGGTAAACGCCGATGACCATATTTGTATTACCAACATCAATTACAAGGAGCATATGACAAAATCCTTTTTTTAACGAATTCTTTTTTGGTCAATAATTTCGACTTTAAAACTTTCAGGTTTTGCATCAATCAGTGTGGTTTTAACGGGTAACGTTATGGTTGCACGCTTATGATAAACCCCTGGTGCCAATCCTTTAAGGTCAACATATACTTGAACCCCGTTACCCCTGTAAAGTTTTTCGATCATATTAACAGGCCCTTTAACTTTTATCGTTATTGCCGGCGGTGTTATGCGGTATACATACAGACCCCCATCTCCCTGAACGGGGATATTATCGAACGTTTGGGTTGTCAATTGTTCCTTGATAACCACCTCTGCGAGAATAATTTTCGAAGAATCAATAAGCTTGAGATTTTCCAAAAGGTCCAGAGCCACCTTTTTCTTAAAAGAGTTAGATAACCCTTTTATATTAATGGGTTTTGTTGAAACCTTATTCATATTGCTCAGCATATCTTCAGATCCTCGCAGAATCACCGACATGGGACTGGCTTTTGCTTCAACAACCATAAATCCTTTGGCCGGTTTTCCGGTTAGAGTAATGTTGACGGGAAGCTTTTTTCTAATTTCATTTTCCGCTTTAACGGTTATCGAGTCGGGATTTATTTTTAAAATCGAAATCCCGTCAGGGAGTGGAATCCGAGCCTGATGTATGGGTATAATATTAACCCCGATTTTTACTCCGGACAGATCAATCGTATATTGTATCTTTAAATCAGAAAGGGTTCGTAGAATTGACTTCGGACCACGGACATGCACCTCTATACCGGTGAAAGGGCCGTTTGTTATAATTAATCCTTCAGGAATTTGTTCTGTGTCTACCGGAATGAACATATCGACTTCCTGGACGGATACATAGGGCCATAATAAAAATATGCCAATACCAATGAAGAAAAACAGAATTAAACCTGCCAGATTTCGGTAATTTAAAATAGAGAAGGCACTATGGTTGGTCATCGCAAGTTTTTAAATAAGATCATCAATTAAAATTTCAATAAAATAATCAATAGGATAAATCCTTTAAAAATTTTGTGCGTTTTTTATGGCATCTATTATTTTTACGGTGACACGAGTATTGGCAACATTATGGACCCGAATGATATGGGCACCATTCAAAATAGCAGCAGCAACTGAAGCCTGGGTTCCGCTCTCTACTATCGCCGAATCGGTATTGATATCTTCAACAGCATTATCTTTAAGAAGATTTCGAATAAATGCCTTTCTTGAAGTTCCAATCATAATAGGGACTTTCAGTGTTTTAAATTCATGTAAGCGCTGAATTAATAACAGATTATGCCCGACGGTTTTCCCAAAACCGATCCCGGGATCAATGATAATTTTTGATCTTGAAATCCCTTTATTTTCAGCCAGATTTATTGCATTATCAAGAAATGTTTTGATTTCATTGATGAGGTCATCATAAAAGGGTTCAACCTGCATGGTTTTTGGGTTTCCAAGCATATGCATCAAAATTACCGGAACCCCGTAATGTACCGCAACATTTGCCATTTCCGGATCGAAACTCAGGGACGATACGTCATTTATCATTGAAGCACCGGCTTTGATGGCCTGTTCGGCCACACCAGATTTGGTTGTATCAATGGAAATGGGAATCGGTATGCGTTTTGAAAGCGTTTCAATCACGGGGACAACTCGCAGAATTTCTTCTTCTTCAGATACTGGGTTTGAAAATGGTCGTGTAGATTCACCACCGATATCAATGATGTCCGCACCCTCTTCAAACAGTTTATACCCCTGAGCGATTGCATCATCCGATTTAAAAAACTTCCCGCCATCTGAAAATGAATCGGGAGTCACGTTCAATACACCCATGATGCAGGTGCGTTTACCAAGATCAAGACAGTGTTCGCCCCATTTAAGATTGTAGGATTTTATTTTGGATAAGTATCTGGAAGTCATTAAGAATTCGCTGAAATGGAAAATTCGTAATAGTTCGGTCCTTTAAAACAAATCGATTTCAAATGTCGCACCCCTTATTTTCATTAACGTTATTAAAGCTTAGCAGGTCGGGATTATTTTTCGGATGCGAAACCTGAGTTAAGATGCCTCTTGTCCGCTTTCAGATTCTGCTTCGGATGCCTCTTTTTCCGCCTTAACTTCTGTTTGGTTCTCTTTCTCCGTCTCTTCACTTTTTGGCGTCTTTGATGGAAACTCAAATCCGGGTTTCATGGACAGTATGAGTTCATCAAGTTCTTTCCCCATAACGGTTTCTTTTTCAAGCAAACGATCCGATAAAGCATGAAGAATATCTAAATTTTCTCTTAAAATCTTCTCAGCGCGTTTATAAGCATTTTCAATCAGCTTATCGATTTCAGCATCAATTTTTTTCGCAGTTTCTTCAGAATAATCCCTGTGTTGAGCGATTTCCCGCCCAAGAAAGATGTGGTCTTCTTCTTTGGCATACGACATCGGACCGAGTTCATCACTCATTCCCCAATTGCGTATCATTTTTTGAGCAATATCAGTTGCCCGTTTAATATCGTTAGAAGCACCGGTACTGATACGGTTAAAAACGATTTCTTCGGCAACCCTTCCGCCAAAAGCAACGGACAATTCACTTTCAAGCTGATCCTTATATTTAAAATCGCTCTCTTCAGGCAAAAACCATGTAATACCTGCAGCGCGTCCTCTCGGAATAATGGTGATCTTATTCACCGCATCGGTACCCGGCAAAAAACGGGCCACAAGGGCGTGTCCTGCTTCGTGATATGCCGTTGTTTTTCGATCTTCTTCCTTGATAACTTTCGACTTTCTTTCCAATCCCATGTAAACTTTGTCTTTGGCATCTTCCAGGTCAATCATATCAATCTTTTCCTTATTTCTCTTAGCGCCTAAAAGTGCCGCTTCATTGACAAGGTTTTCCAAATCAGCACCCGAAAAGCCGGGAGTTCCTTTTGCCAGTACGACAGGATTTACATCAGGTGCGATCGGCGTTTTTTTCAAATGAACTTTAAGAATTTTCTCGCGTCCCAAGATGTCCGGCAGTGGAACAACCACCTGCCGGTCAAAACGACCGGGACGCAAGAGGGCCGGGTCAAGCACATCAGGACGGTTGGTGGCGGAAATAAGGATCACGCCCTCGTTGGATTCAAACCCGTCCATTTCCACCAGAAGCTGATTTAAGGTCTGTTCTCTTTCGTCATGTCCCCCCCCGAGCCCCGCACCTCTGTGCCTTCCAACAGCATCGATTTCATCGATGAATATAATGCATGGGGCATTCTTTTTGCCCTGAACAAAAAGATCCCTGACACGAGATGCTCCGACGCCGACAAACATTTCTACGAAATCCGAACCACTGATATGAAAAAAAGGAACGTCAGCTTCACCTGCAATGGCCCGTGCAAGGAGGGTTTTTCCAGTGCCGGGGGATCCCATCAAAAGCACTCCTTTGGGTATCCTTCCTCCGAGACGAGTGAATTTCTTAGGTTCTCTTAAAAACTCGATAATTTCTCCAAGTTCTTCTTTGGCTTCATCGATACCGGCAACATCTTCAAACGTCACTTTTTTCGATTGATCAGATTGCAAACGTGCCCGGCTCTTACCAAAAGACATGGCTTTTCCCCCGCCGGCCTGCATCTGGCGCATAAAAAATATCCATACGCCGATCAGTACGATCATTGGAAACCATGACACCAGAACAGACATATACCATGGCGACTCGCTCTCAGGTTTGGCATTAATGGTAACGCCCTTATCCCGAAGGATTTTGATTAAATCACCATCCTGGGGTGCATATACCTTGAAGCGATTGCGATTTGAATCTGTGACATAGAGTTCCTGGCCCTGTATGACGACATCAGAAACACGCTCACTATCCACCATGGCCAAAAATTCAGTATAACTAATGCTTGTTTCAGCCAGATGCTGTTGATTGAAAAGGTTGTAAAGCATGATCATCATCAGCGTGATGACAATCCATAAAGCCAGATTTTTGTAAAAAGGATTCAAAAGTTTTAACCCTCCTAAATGTCAATTAATGAACCATTAATATTAAGCACCAATAATAATCATCATTGTAGATTAGGCAAGCAAAAGTTCTATTTTCAGTACATTTCTGGTTGACGGCATCACTTTAACAGACTCATCAATTCTATGACCGACCACCCAGATTATTTTCCCTCGGCTTAACAGTATGGGGCATTTTATCCGTTCACTTCGAGG
>JASFGF010000165.1:0-6494 GCA_050123915.1 Desulfobacterales bacterium
AAATTGACCAAATGTTCCTTGACGACCAAATTTCGATAAGACCGCTTCTGGGATTTAAATATTTCGTGTTTTTTATTCGGACTTCTGGATTTTTTCATGCTGGACCATTCGGATATCCAATTTGCTGAGCCCTTGGGAAATTTTTCTTCCAAATTCTTAGTATCAGCCTCCGGCTCGGAAAGCGGAATGGATGATCTTTTTTTAAAGCGGGTGCTGTTTGAGTGGCTTAGGGATCGTTCTTGTTGGGTCGAAGCTTATCGCGAAGCCCAAAGAAAGAACAGACGCATGCCGAAATTGCATCTCAAAAAGAAATTTTAAGATTGTGTGGCAAATCTATTGATTTTTAAAGATCTTTTTCTGTTCTTTCTTTACGAGCCCTTGCTACGAGTTCACGCGCTTTAAAAAAAGATTATCCATGGAGCGACTTTTTAGAAAAACTCCACGTCTCCTCAATTTACTTATTAATAATTTCTGGACGCATATCTTCAGGACACTGTCTTAAAAAATACTGATCTGTCATCCCGGCGATAAAATCCCTGACGATTTCCTCTTTGCAGTGATTTTGAATGTAATCTTCAGACATATCTTCCAAAAAACCCTTAAATATAACGGATGCACGATTTTCATTTTCAATATCATCAATATATTTTTCAAAAAGTATCCCAAAAAGTATTTTTATGGTGCCCGTATCTTTTTTTATCTTCGGGTTCATGTAGATGCGCTCAAGGTTGAAATCCTTGAGTCGCTTTAAGGCCTCGGATATTTTCTGACTGAAAGCAACGTAGGTGTTTTGAAAGCTGGTGTTGATAATGTCCGTAACCAGATGATAAACAATGGTTCCGTTTGTATCCCCGAGAACACTCACACTCTCTTTTGGGAGATCGGATCGTTTAATCATATTGAGCCGAATGGCATCTTCTATGTCACGACCGATGTAGCTAATGGTATCTGCCATCCGGACCACACATCCTTCCAGGGTCATGGGTGTGAGTGGGTATAAAGGATTTTCCTTTTTCAGCGCCATCTCTTTTTCCAACATTTCAAATGTCTTACTTCGTTTGGGTTTAAGTATCTGATTATGGACTTCTCCATCATGACAAAGTATCCCATCCAGTGTCTGAAGGCAGAGATTCCATCCTTTACCCTTGCGTTCTACACGATCCAAAAACTGAACGCTCTGAACGTTGTGGTGGAAATCGCCGATACCACTGGCTCTGCAAAGCTCTGATAAAAACCTTTCGCCGTCGTGCCCGAAGGGAGTATGCCCGATATCATGACCCAATGCAATGGCTTCGATCAAATCCTCGTTTAACCCCAAATAACGCCCAATGGTTCTAGCAATTTTCGAAACCAGTTGAACATGCAAAACCCGGTGCGTAATATGATCATGGTGAATCAGATAAAAGACCTGGGTTTTGTCGATGTATCTTGTGTAGGCCCGTGAATGCAGAATACGATCCACATCCACTGAAAACGTCTGGCGATATCCCTCTTCAAGACGCGCATCATGTAAGCGACGCACCCCGGTGTCACTCAATGTGGCCACCGGAGACAATATCTCGGTTTCCCGCTCTTTCAGCGCCAGACTGATGATGTTAAGATTTTGGTCTTTAAATGTGTCCATTCTCGATCATACGCTCCATAAGTTTGATGTAATCCATTCCTGCCATGCGAAATCCTTCCTTTCCGTATTTCATGTTGGCCTCAAGAACATAAAGTGCTCCGTCATCGTTAACGATGTCAATCCCAACATCATTCCACTGACATTTTTGGGCCGTATCCAGGGCAAGATCAAGGGCATTTTGCGGAACATCGTCGAAACTGATGGTTGCACCAACTGCAACATTGCTTCTGAAATCATCGGGAGGCGCGATGCGCCAATAGGCGTGCACGATCTCGTTTCCGATAATCACCACTCGAATGTCGCGGTCCGATGGTATGTATTCCTGGATATATGCCACGGTTGCCTGGTTGCAGTATGATAAAAGGTCTTCCGGGTTTCGTATCAAATATACGCCTCTGCCCATGGCAGATCCTCTTGGAATTTTGGCGATAAATGGAAATTTAAAATGATTGTGGATGTTGTTTTTTTGGCGTTTTCCATAAAATACTCTCGTTTTAGGGTGCGGTATTTCGAGAAGATCAAACAAGGCGGTCTGCTTGATCTTGTCCTGTACGCATTTGTAGGTATGATAACTGGGAAATGTGTCCTTTCCCATGGCGTCGAACAGTTCGGCATAAAACGTAGTCGGATAATATATCTTTCTGGCGTCGCGGATCATGCTCGCTTCTTCGAGGCTGTAATCACTAAAATTGGGTCGAACACCAAGGGTAATGACATTTTTGCAGTCTTTGAGACGGGCCTCGAGAGCGATGACTTTTTTAGTTTTTTTCCTGGTCATGTAAATAACCTTTGTATGATATCACGGCTCCGTCGGATATGGCTTCCAGACCAGTATATTCGATGGCAATGACGGCATTTGTGGAACGTATCCTGGGTTTCCCAAATATAATCGGGCACCTTTCCCCGAACAGTATTTTTTCCAACCAATCTAATTGATGCGTTGCACTGAATACATCTTGAAAACGGTCGTATATCTTCCTTTGTAATACCCAGCGCCAAAACGACTTCCCGAAGCTGCTCAAGGGGATGGTCTGAAGTGATAAAAATACGCTCTTTTGCGCTTTTCATGTTCCGAATTCGTTTTGTGCGGGTGAGCAAGATACGGTCTCTTGCGGTATCGATCAAATTTTCTCCGGCAACATGTGCCGCATAAACTGTATCAAATCCAAGTATTCGAAGCCATTTCGACAGCTTCCCCAACGTCATCTCCGCTGCAAAGCGTATCTCACTTGAACGATCCATTGGTCCATAAATTGTAAATTTTTCAATTTTTAATCAAAAAAACGTTATAGATTAAATAAATTGATGTCAAATGCGTTTTAGGTATGATTAATGGTTTAAGCATCATGCCGGAATAAACTTTTCTGAACCCATTATTTCAAAGGTGTCAACGTAAATACAGACGGAGAAACTGTAGCATCGGCCCAGTATCGATCCAGATCAAGTTGAAAACCCGCCCCGTCGTCATTTGAAACCCTCAATCGATAGGGAACTCGATAAGATTTAATTTCCTGCATTCTAATTAATTCCAGCCGGTACACAAGGGTGCCGGTTGAATCGAACATTTCGACCTTGTGAACATCGTGTCTATCGCTAAGATAGATTTTCTCTCGAACATTTCCCCATTTATTTTTTAGAAGAAGAATAGAATTATTCTTCTTCCCTTTAATATCCTTATTAGAAGATGAAACCCCGGCACCCTCGATGTCCTTACCTGATCGACCCCTTAAAGAACTGTCTTTCATAAAACCCGATGAATCATAATCTGCCAACGGAATACGGCCCAATAAAATATTAACGAGATCTTCGGATTTAATAGATATTGAGAAAAAACGTTTCATGTTGAAATTTGTGGGACGTTTTTTATAAAAATCACCATTGGCATGGGAAACAAAATAGAACCACTGGCCGTCGCTCGCGGCACTGATCATAGGATGCCCTGAAACGCTGCTGAGTGTAATTCGAATTTTATCGGGCGTGGATGCGACCCATGCGATTCGGGTGGTCATTTCCTTTTCCTCTTTTTCCAAAAAGGTTATTCTACCCACACCTTTGATGGTTTTGAGTTTTGGATTTTGACTTTTCAGAATCGAAATAATCGCTTTGGCTTCTGATGATGAACGAAAGTCTTTTGATTCTTCCGAAATTCTTGGGGAAAGGCCGGTACAAGCAGATAAGAAAATTATGCAGATGATAAGAATCGTTGGTCGCTGAAAATTTAGAGTAGAACCCTTCATTTACCGGTCAGTTCCTGGATCTTTTTTTCAAGATGCTCCTTGTCTTTCTTTTTCTTAGACAGTGACCGTTTATAGAATTGAAGTGCTTTTTCTTTATGGCTTATTTTATAGTACGCATCTCCCATATGCTCTAATATAATAGGATCGTCAGGCACCAGGCTTACGGCCTTTTCCAGATACTTCACCGCTTTGTTGAAAAGTCCTTTTTTAAAATAAACCCAGCCCAGGCTGTCGGTAATATAACCGTCATCCGGTTTTTCTTCTAACGCCGCCTTGACAAGACGTTCGGCTTCATCCAGATTCTCCCCCATTTCGGCATATGTATAACCAAGATAATTCAATGCATTGGCATTCTTGGGTTCAATGCTTATAACGGTTTTCATCTGTGTTATGGAATCCTTTTTTTTGCCCCACTTATCATAAACAACACCCAGACGAAAATGGATCCCGGTGTTGTTGGCTTCAATTGAAAGACCCTGCTTGAGAACGTTCTCGGCCTTTTCAAATTCTTCTTCTTCTTCATAAAGCGAACCCAGATAGAGCAGAAGTTCTGGATTGTCCGGAGTGTTCTGGATAACACTTTTCAAATAATCGATGGCTTTTTGGGTCTTTTTCTGTTTCTGATATAAAAATGCAATATGAACCGTAGCTTCTGAATAAAATTTGGAATCCGGCGTTACTTTTTTAAAATGCTCGATCGCCTTTTCCCAATCTTTTTTTCCATCAAACGCAACAGCAATAACGTAATGAAGATCCGAGTTTTTCGGCGCCCCCTTCAACATTCCTTGAAGTATAACGACGGCGTCTTCATATTTCTTTTTATCTAAATAGAGCTGAACCACCGTTCTCACCACTTCTGTTTGAACGGTGCTTCTATGACCCAACGCCTTGAATATTTTTTCAGCATCCTTTTTCTTTCCCTTTTGGTAATAAAAATGCCCCAGCTCCATTTTGGCAATGATGTTTTCGGGATCCTTTTCTAAAATATCATTGTATAACCGAACAATTTCTTTTTCTTTTCCTAAAGTTTTATACAGATTCAAAAGTTCATAACGTGGCTCTTCAAGATTTGAATTTAATTCCAAAGTTCTTTTAAATTCCGCTTCAGCGCCTTTCAAATTGTCTTGAGCAACATAAATCTTTCCAATAAAGAAATGCCCGGCATACGATTCGGGAAAGTTATGAACAAGCTTTTGAAAGGTCTTTAAGGCTAAATCCAGCTTGTCTTCCTGCATGTACAAACCGCCCAAAACCAGATATATATTTTTTTGCTTTGGATCTATGTTAATAATTTTTTCATATGTTCTTTCAGAAATCTCAAACTTTTTTGCTTCCTGTTTTAGCTTTCCATAGATAATCAGCGCCTTGATGTTCTCTGGATCCTTTTTTATAACATTTTCGACAATGTTTAATGCTCTTGTATTATCTTTTTGCTGAAGATAAAGAATTGCCAGTTCTAATTGTAAATATGAAGACTCCGGATCTTGTTGAATGGCCTTATTGAGATATAAAATGGCCTTATCCAAATCACCTTTATCTCGATGGAACTGTGCCTCGATAAAGTAGTAATAGGAGCTTTCGGGCGCCACGCTATCCACTGCCGTATCTGTCTGTCCTTCGTCCAATCGTAATATTTTTTTTGTATCCGGTGCACAACCCGATAAAAATAAAATGACCATAATAATGGCCAGGTTTAGTGAGCTGACTCTCATTTTAAAAAATATCCTGTTTTAGCTTGAAACCTCAACACTGTCGTAAGAATCGAAATCAGGCATCTCTTGTTTAAAAAACGCTCTGAGTTTCTTGATTATATTTTTTTCAACCTGACGAACACGTTCCCTTGATATGTTGTAACGATCCCCAATATCCTGCAAGGTGGCCGGATTATCTGCAAAAATTCGCTGTTCGAATATTTCAAGCTCCCGTTCCGTCATCGTTTTTTTGAACTCGTCAATCTTATTATGAAGAAGGGTTTCGATCTCCTTTTTTGCCACTTGATTTTCTGTAGATTCTATTTCTGAACTTAAAAATTCTATTCTTCCCGCATCAGAATCATCCTTTAACGGAGCATCCAGAGAAAGGTCCCATCCATCAAGTCGCTGATCCATATCTACGATTTCTCTTTCAGACACACCCAATCTTTCGGAAAGAAGTTTTGGATTGGGATCGAACCCCTGATCAATGAGTTTCTGCTTTTCCTTTTTGAGTTTAAAAAAAAGTTTCCGTTGACCCTGGGTGGTCCCGATTTTTACGAGACGCCAGTTATCCATTATAAATTTAAGTATATAGGCCTTTATCCAAAATGAAGCGTAATATGAAAACTTCACATTTTTATAAGGATCAAACTTTTTAACCGCCTGCATCAGCCCGATATTTCCTTCTTGAATCAGGTCTAAAAGATTCTGCATCCAGACCCTCTGAAATTCAAGCGCGATCTTCACCACAAGCCTTAGGTTGGCGGTGACTAAAACGTAAGCAGCCTCTGTATCTCCCTCTTCCAGAACTCTTTTGCCCAGCTCGATTTCCTGCTCTCTGGTGAGAAGCTTGTATTTGCTTATTTCGGCCAAATAGCGCTGAAGCGGATCAAATTTTACAAGAGCGGTGTCTGAGGAAGAATGCTCCGGCCTTTTAAT
>JASFGF010000166.1:0-6481 GCA_050123915.1 Desulfobacterales bacterium
TCATCGGAGCAAAATCTTTACTCTGTAGAGCGATATCCCGGATAACAGATTTCAGTTTGTGGACATTGTAATGGGAAGTATTAATAATTTTATCGGCAACGGTTTTAAGCTTTTTTAACTGCTCCTGTTCTGTACGGATTCCCTCTAAAAGGCTTCTGCCTTGGGATAGGGGGTGATGTCTACGTGTCTGGCTGTAGCGCTCTAATAGAATGTTTTCATCAGCCTCGAGAAAAAGGATTTTAAGTTTGTATCCTTTTTCCTTGAGTGACTCAAAGATTAATGGATACATGGAAAGAAAGCCTTTCTCCCGAACATCCATCACAAATCCCAGCCCGGCGAATTCAGAGTCATTCTGAATCGGCAGTTCCACAAATTTTGGGAGAAGTGCTACCGGCATGTTGTCGACACAATAGAAACCCGTGTCTTCCAATGCTGCAATTGCACAGCTCTTACCCGATCCGGAAAGTCCTGTAATAATAAATATGGTTAATTTTTTCACTTTTAATCAAGGGTGGGGTTTAAAACTCTTCTTCTTCCTCTTCTTTAATAATTGAGTAAATCTCATCTCTGGTGTTCGCATGAAGTAGCTTTTCTTTGAAAGGGTCATTTTTTAAGATTCTCGATATTCGTGCGAGAAGCTTCAAATGAAGGCCGGTTGAATTTTCCGGAGTGATTAGAAGAAAAAAAATATGGGCGGGCAGACCGTCCATAGAATCAAAATCAACGCCTTTTCGGCTGAGGCCAAAACCGAGAATCAGCGAATCAAGATCTTTCACTTTGCCGTGAGGAATTCCAATGCCTTCACCGATGCCGGTGCTGCCAAGCCGTTCTCTTTCCATCAGTACTTTTACGAGATCTTCATGGTTTACACCTGAAATATCGGCCACAGGAACAACAAGTTCTTCTAGGACTCCTTTTTTATCAACGGCTTTCAAATCAGCAAGAATTGCTTCTTTGGGCAAAACATCAATAATCTTCATTTCATTAACACCGAGAATAGATCATCTAAATTCTGTATTGGAAACCAAAGTTGTGCCCGATATAAGATTATTGGATGGGCACTAAAGAAAATTCGATATTCAAGATTCAAGTATTAGCTTCTGGGTTGAATCAGACCATAGTTACCGTCTTTACGCCGATAGAGAACATTGACCCGATTACTTCTGGCATCTGTAAAAACAAGAAAATTATCGTTTACAAGGCTCATTTGCATAATCGCTTCTTCCACATCCATAGGCTTATATTCGATATTTCTAACGATGACATCTCGAGTGGCCTCATCTTCCATAAAGGGTGTGTCTTCAACAATATTTCCCTTTGTATTGGATTTCGATCCGCTTCGATATTTCCTTATTTTTTCTTTGTTTTTCTTTATTTGTTTTTCAAGTTTATCCAGGGCAATATCTATGGCTGAATACATATCGCCGGTTACTTCTTTACCATAAATGTTCAGCCGGTCACCGATGATGTTGATTTCAGCCATATGACGAAATTTTTCCACTGAAAGGACAACATTTGCTTCAGCAGGGTTGTATAAATATTTGTCAAAGCGATCCAGTTTTTCTCCGACATATGATTTCAAATTTTCAGAGGGATCAATATTTTTAAATGTCACCGATGTTTGCATACGTAAAACCTCCCTAAAATTCTTTGCGTTTATTCGATGGTAATACTCTCATCATTTCACGATATTTGGCTACGGTTCTTCGAGCAATACTAATATTTGACTCTTTTAAAAGTTTCGATATTTTATCATCGCTGTATGGTTTTTTGGGATTTTCACTTTCGATAATCTGTCTTATTTTTTCTTGAACACTGGCAGATGCGATCGCTTCGCCTTGAACCCGCTGGATAGAACTGTTGAAAAAATATTTCAATTCGAAAATACCACGCGGTGTATGAACATATTTGTTGGTTGTTACTCTGCTGATGGTTGATTCGTGCATTCCGATGTCTTCCGCAACATCTCTCAATACCATGGGTTTCAAGTGGGCGATGCCTTTTTCAAAAAAACTTCGCTGAAACTTCAGTATACTTTCCATCACTTTATAAATGGTTTTCTGCCGCTGATGAATGCTTCGGATAAGCCATGTGGCGGACCGCATCTTTTCTTGGATATATTCCTTTGCATCGTCGGAAAATGCTCCGCCATCCTTGAAGGCGTTTTTATAAAAATTGTTAACATGCAGTCTTGGCATCCCATCATCGTTGACCAGTATGACAAACTCATTTTCCAATTTGTAGACAAAAACATCGGGATTAATATATTGGGCTTCTTCTTCGGAAAATTCCCTGCCGGGTCTCGGCTCTAAGCCTTTGATCACTTTTACGGCCGTAATGATATCTTCGATGCTTATTTTTAGAGATTTTGCGATGGCCCTATAGTTTTTATTTTCAAGATGATTGAGATGGTTTTCGATGATTTTGATAACGATAGTGTCGTCAAGATTAAAATGACTTGCCTGTATGAGCAGACATTCCCTTAAGTCTCTTGCGCACACACCCGTAGGATCAAATGTTTGCATCAGGGCTAAAATTTCTTCAATTTTATCAGGATCAGAACCGCTCATAGCGGCGAGATTTTCGATGGATGCATCCAGATAACCATCTTCATTTAGATTGCCGACGATAAGACTTCCGATTTTTTCTTCCTCCGGGGTTGGAGATGTCATAAGAAGTTGCCAAAGTAAATGATCACGCAAAGATTCCTTGTGTGCGATAAAAGATTCGAAATCCGGTGAATCTCTTCTTTCGGTCTCGAAATGAGTTTTACCCGAGGAACTGAATTCATTGATATAATTGTCCCAGTCGATATCATCACGAATTTTTTCCTCTATCGTGACCTCTTCTGTCGAGGATGAATCGGTAGAAGCTTTATCAGACTGTCCATCCAATGATTCTTCAGCAGTAACTTCATGGACTTCCTCTTCAAGTGTCGGATTGTCCTCGAGCTCTTTTCGAATCGTATTCAAAAGCTCAATTCTTGACAGCTGCAAAAGCTTGATCGCCATCTGAAGCTGAGGAGTCATGATCAGCTGCTGAGTTAATTTTAGCTGTTGTCGTAATTCAAGGGCCATTTTATAATTTAAACTCGTCTCCTAAGTATATCCGCCGGGCGGTTTTACTTGCTACAATCTTTTCCGGAGGCCCGGATTCTATAATCTTGCCATCATTTAATATGTAAGCTTTGTCACAGGCTTCAAGTGTTTCTCTCACATTATGATCCGAGATAAGAATACCTATACCTCTATTTTTAAGATGTACGATGATGTTTTTGATGTCGATTACCGCCAATGGGTCTATGCCTGCAAAAGGTTCATCAAGAAGAATAAATGAAGGATTTGTTGCCAGTGCGCGTGTAATTTCGAGCCGTCGCCTTTCCCCACCGGAGAGTAGATTGGCCTTTTGGTTCATCAGATGTTTTATTCCGAGCTCATCAAGAAGCATATCTGCCCGTTTTTTCTGCTCCAACTTTGAGATAGACAGCGTTTCAAGAATTGCCATAATATTTTGTTGGACGGTTAGTTTTTTAAATACCGACGTCTCTTGGGGAAGATATCCCACGCCCCTACGTGCTCTCAGATACATAGGATACGTCGTTATGTCTTCATCATCAAGAAATACGTGTCCTTTATCGGGCTTTATCATTCCAATGGTCATATAAAATGTCGTGGTTTTGCCCGCTCCGTTTGGGCCGAGGAGGCCGACAACGCTGCTGTTTTTTATTTTCATGTTAACGGAATTTACAACCTGTCTCCCATTATATATTTTGACCAAATTTTCAAGAGACAATGTCGCCAATTATTTTTTATCCTTTTTTCCCGAATAAAATACAGCTTCCACTCGTTTTTTATTCCCGCTTTCAACGTTAATGCGCCCGTCTGTTCTGTAAAATGTTATTTTTTCACCGGAAATAGAATCATTTTCACTTATGATCTTTGAGTTGTTTCCGGACAATACAAGCACCATGGTTTGTGTATTGTATACGGCCTGATGAGCAGTTGCAACCCTGTTGTCAAATTTTATTTCAACGTTTCCATTGGCAACGATTTTATGTATTGATTCTTCACTTACAGAAAGAGGACCTTTATTTGCAATGTTTTTTTTATAAAAAATTTTAAGCCTATCTGAAGTTATAACGGTGTCGACCTGGGTCGCCCTTACATTCCCGATAAATTCGGCATATCCGGCTTTGTTGTCAGAGATCAGCCTGTCTGATGTAATATGAATGGCTTCGTTTCTGTCGGGACTCTTTTGTTTCGTATTACGCGCTGTATCGTTGGCATACGCCATGTGTATTAATAAGCAAAAGATAAGCGAACAAAACACAGCCCAATATCGTAATGCTCTGAAATAATGTTGATTAAAGTGTGAAGTGCTCACTAAAAGTTCCTTTGACTTTTCCTTCAAACAACGCCTTGTTGGTGTTTAAATTTAGTGACATGGAATCGGCAACAAGCTCAAATGTATCTCCTGTAATGTTAACCGGAACTTTTGAAAGAATGATTTGCTTGTCATGTTTGTAATATAGATTTTCACATCTTAGTTTGTAATCTTTATTTCTGACAACAACATTACCATATATTTCCATGTCGTTAGAATCTGTTTTCAAAATTCCTTGATTTGCTGTTATGTAAACCTTGGTTTCATCTTTCAGATAAAATGTAACAGAAAGATCTTTGAAAATTGCCTGCCTATCTTGATCCATATAATCTGCAGAGGCGGCATCCAGACTCCATTCCTTTCTTCCGTTTCGGGTAGCCGTTTGATGCGCCTTGCCAATAGAAATATTTGCTTTGTTTTCACTGATGGAGACAGACGTGTCGTTTTCTTCTAGAAAATGACGATATTGCAAAAAAACGACCAGAATGACAGCAAATATTAGAAAAATCAGAGAAGTCAGAAAAAATTTTAACTTTTTCTGATACGTGTTTTTTATAAATTTCATGCTAAAAATGTTCCAGAATGTTTTCCCATAGACCTTTAGCCTTTAATATCGCCTCACAAACTTCTCTTACAGCCCCGTTCCCACCTTTTGCAGTTGTTACCATATCCGCATTATCAATGATCGATTGATGCGCATCTCCAACGGCAATTGAAAGCCCTATCATTTTCATCAATGCAAGATCCGGCAGATCATCACCGATAAAGGCAACTTCTTCAGCAGACACACCGGTTTGATCCAACAGCGCATCAAGCACATCGACTTTATTGCCGATACCATCATAAATAATGTCAATACCAAGATCTTTACATCGACTATAAAGTGCCTTCGAGCGTCTGCCGGTAACGATACCCAGATGAATTCCCGCCTCCATAAGAAGTCTTATGCCGAGGCCGTCCTTTACGTTAAAGGCTTTTGTCTCTGCACCGTTATCATTATAAATTATTCCGCCGTCGGTGAGAACGCCGTCAACATCAAGGAGAAGGAGCTTGATCTTTTTAAGTTTGCTTAAAACCATTTAATTAAACGTCTCGAAAACTCTACAACCGTATGAATTCACAATCAATTCAATAAATCCCGTTCATTTTGCCGGTATGAAAGAATGGAATGTTGGAATGTCGAAGATTTCGGCTTTGTCAGGGCCGGAATATTGGGAATAAGAGCGGAAATAACTCATTAAAATAATCAAAAAATCCTTCAAACCGATCATTCCATTACTCCATTTTGGGTAAAGCCTCTATTTTGCACTCATATGATAATCTATACTAAACTTATCGTAATTTTTTGGGATAAACTTTAGTCTACTTTTTAGTTGAGTCCTAAACCACACATAATTTAGCCAAACAATGCCTTTCGAATCGCTTTAAGCTGAGAGAGCAGTTCATATAAGGTATCAAGCTTCAATGAGTTCGGGCCGTCACACAATGCTTTGTCGGGGTCGGGGTGAACTTCCATAAATACGCCGTCTACACCGGCAGCCACGGCCGCACTGGCGAGAGTCGATGCAAATTCACGTTGTCCCCCGGAACTTTCGCCGGCCCCGCCAGGAAGCTGGATGCTGTGTGTTGCATCAAATATCACCGGCCAACCGGTATCCTGCATTATTTTTATGCCGCGAAAATCGACCACCAGGTTGTTATATCCAAACATTGTTCCTCGTTCTGTCAGCAGAATCTGGTTGTTTCCGGTAGCAGTCACCTTTTCCACAACATTTTTTATATCCCATGGGGCAAGAAATTGTCCTTTCTTAATATTAAGCGGCTTTCCGGTTTTGGCAACTTCTTTGACAAAGTCAGTTTGTCTGCACAAAAAAGCAGGAATCTGAATGACATCCAAAACATTTGCTGCATCGGTAATTTCGGATATCCTGTGAACATCCGAAATGATTGCCAGATCGAGTTCCGATTTGATCCGGCCCAAGATTTTGAGCCCACCCGATAATCCGGGTCCTCTGAAGGAATTAATGGATGTTCGGTTCGCTTTGTCATAAGACGCTTTAAAGATAAAAGGGATATTCAATCGCATGGTTAACTCTTT
>JASFGF010000167.1:0-6471 GCA_050123915.1 Desulfobacterales bacterium
AAACAAATGTAAACAGTAGGTTGTGAATTGTGAACGGTAAATGGTTGATAATCAATGATAGCAAATAAACTTTCCGCTATTTACTATTTACCAATCACTATTCACTGTCACTTGACCCCTTGACTCCCTGGACCCTCGAATCCTTTTCTTCATAAAAAATCCCATATTTAAAGGGTTTGACATTAAACAGTCAATGGTTATTTTTAGGCGGTAAAAATAACACCTGAATCGAGCGATTGTCGAGGTTGTTGCATATACAAGGAAGATGTCGTTTCGCTATAGTCAACTATGCGGGATGGCATCTGACGCAGTAGATGCGGTAAGATCGGCATTCCCGAAGGGCTTCAAATTTTAAAAATATAAATAAAAATAATTCAATAAAAGCAAAAGATATTAATCTCCTTTTAAAATTTGAAACGGTCAGTTTTAGGTAACACCATCAGGAGGAATACATGCGTTTTGACAAATTCACCATAAAATCTCAGGAACTCATTCAAAATGCACAGTCACTGGCCTCGGCGCACAACAATCAGCAGATCGAACCGGAACATTTGCTGTCGACCATGCTCAAAGAACCCGAAGGCATTGCCCGGGCCATTTTGAATAAGCTGGGTGTTTCCACAAATGATGTTTCCCGTGAGTTGTCCAATGTCATTGACAAATTGCCGAAAGTCAGCGGAGGTGCAGTCAGTGATGCCTATATTTCTCCCAGGTCCAAAAGTGTTCTTGACGCGGCATTTGCTGAAGCCGCGAAAATGAAAGACCAGTATGTGAGTATTGAACATATCTTAATCAGCATATCAGACGAAAAAAAGGGGGAAGCGGCCAACATTCTTAAAGCAAAGGGAATTACCAGAGAATCGATTTTAAAAGTTCTCATGGATATTCGCGGCTCCCAGCGTATCACGGATCCGAATCCTGAAGAAAAATATCAGGCTCTGGATAAGTTCAGCCGTAATCTCACCGACCTGGCCCGTTTAGGAAAGCTCGATCCGGTCATCGGACGTGATGATGAGATCCGGCGAATTGTCCAGGTTCTCTCCAGACGGACCAAAAATAACCCTGTTCTCATCGGCGAACCCGGCGTCGGTAAAACCGCCATCGTTGAGGGCCTGGCCCAGCGCATCGTTGCCGGTGATGTGTCCGAGACCCTTAAAAACAGACGGCTCGTTGCTTTGGATATGGGGGCGCTCATTGCCGGTGCAAAATACCGGGGAGAATTTGAAGATCGTTTGAAAGCGGTGCTTAAAGAGGTTGAAAAAGCAGAAGGTGAAGTCATTCTTTTCATCGACGAGCTGCACACTCTGGTGGGTGCAGGCGCCAGCGAAGGTGCCATGGACGCATCCAACATGTTAAAGCCGGCCCTTGCAAGAGGAACGCTGAGGTGTGTAGGTGCGACGACATTAAATGAGTATCGAAAATACATCGAAAAAGACGCGGCCCTGGAAAGACGTTTTCAACCGGTGATGGTGCTCGAGCCGACGGTGGAAGATACCATATCGATTCTTCGGGGTCTTAAAGAAAAGTATGAAGTCCATCACGGCGTTCGAATCAAGGACTCGGCCATCGTCGCTGCAGCAACCCTTTCTCAACGGTATATTTCCGATCGCTTTTTGCCGGATAAGGCCATAGACCTTATCGATGAATGTGCGTCAAAGCTCAGGATCGAGATCGACAGCATGCCTGTGGAAATCGATGAAATTCAGCGAAAGATCACCCAGGCGGAAATCGAACGGGAAGCGTTAAAAAAGGAATCGGACGCTGCATCCAAAGAACGCCTGGCTAAACTGGATGCGGAAATCGGCAACATGAAGGATGACATCCTTGAAATGAAAGCCCACTGGCAAAATGAAAAGGATCTTATCCAAACCATTAGAAGCATCAAAGAGCATCAGGAACAGCTCGGCATCGAAGAACAGCAGGCGGAAAGGGAAGGGGACCTGGCAAGGGTTGCGGAGATTCGATATGGGAAATCTTCGGACTTAAAAACCCGGTTGAACGAGGCCAACGAGAAACTGGCACAACTTCAAGAAAAGAGCAAGATGCTCAAAGAAGAGGTGGATGCCGAGGACATCGCGGAAGTTCTTGCCAGATGGACAGGGATCCCGGTCAGTAAAATGCTCGAGGGTGAGAAAGAAAAACTGGTCCACATGGAAGATCGTCTTGGGGACAGGGTGATCGGTCAGGAAGAGGCCATATCAGCGGTTTCCAATGCGGTTCGCCGGGCGCGATCAGGCTTGCAGGATCCAAACCGACCTATCGGATCTTTTATTTTCATGGGGCCCACCGGTGTTGGGAAGACGGAACTGGCAAAAGCTCTGGCGGAATTTATATTTGACAGCGATCAGGCCATGGTTCGGATCGACATGTCGGAATATATGGAAAAACATGCGGTGTCAAGGCTCATCGGTGCGCCTCCCGGATATGTGGGGTATGAAGAAGGGGGATATCTGACAGAGGCGGTTCGGAGACGGCCCTATTCCGTGGTACTGTTTGACGAAATTGAAAAAGCACATCCCGAGGTATTCAATGTCCTGCTCCAGATTTTAGATGACGGACGAATGACCGACGGTCATGGACGGACAGTGGATTTTAAAAATACCATCATCATCATGACATCCAATGTCGGTAGCCGGTGGATTCAGGAACTTGGCGCATCCAGCCGAGAGGAAATGGAAGATCGGGTGACCGAAGCTCTTCGGGCGAGTTTCAAACCCGAATTTTTAAACCGGATCGACGAGATCATCATTTTTCATAATCTGACCCAGGAGCAAATTGGCAATATTGTGGATATCCAGATGAAACGGCTGGAATCAAGGCTGAATGAAATGAACATGGAACTTGTCCTTTCCGACAAAGCCCGGACATTTCTGGCTGAAAAAGGATTCGATCAGATCTACGGTGCCCGTCCGCTTAAGAGGGCTATTCAGCGATACATTGAAAATCCGTTGTCCATGGAGATCCTGCAAGCGAGTATTTCAGAAGGAACAAAGCTAAAAGCCGATGTTGAAGGAGACCGGATTGTGTTTAACCTGGTCTAACCAGAAATTTTCCATGCACTGTGAAGATAACGGTTTTTCAAATTCGTTTTTCAAATTCTTCTATCATATTCAATATATTATAAATTTCTTGTGGCTTGATTATATAAAGTTATTACCGGTTATCTTATATTTGGGATGAAATTAGACCGGTCAGGTTAATGTTGAACTCAGTCCAGCAGGCACATTGGGGCCAAGCAGACATTCAACATATGATTGTTTTTTAGCATTTTGATCGCCAAATACAGGATGCAGGTTTATATCAGGAGAGTATTTACTCGCGGGAACTTTGCGACCCAGCGCTTCAGCCATCGCTCTAACATGGTGAGGACCGGCACCACAGCAAATACCGATATAGTTAACGCCCATGTCCCGTGCTTTTACGGTAAAATCCGCCATTTCAAACCGGGTTAACAAAAAAGGATCCAGCGCTACCGGAAATGCGTTTTTGGAATTTTTCAATTTCAGATCGAAAAAGCAAGGTTCTTTTGGCGTTGTCCGATAAGGTACCGGTAGTGCAGCTACATGGCCTTGAACGTTATCTCGAACTCTTTGAACTATCGGCATGAGGGTTTCAGGACCTCGCCCGCAGTTAAGACCGACAACGTCAGCTCCGTTTTTTTCCAGTATTCTGCAAGCTTCCTCCCAACTATATCCGTCGCAACTCTTTTCATGAACCGTTGTGAAGGTAATCACTGCCGGGAATCCAGCATTCTTTATAACCTCTAACGCAATATTAGCTTCACCCAGATGGCTGAACGTTTCAGCGATAATAAAATCAGCGTTTCCGCGAGAGGCCCAATCAACCTGTTCTTTGAAAATGGATCTGACAATTTTTCCTGACTCAATCGGATCGTTATGATTAAATTCCCAGGTGTTGGATAAGTTCCCGGCAACCAGAGTGCCACTTTTTTGGGCCACTTCTTGCGCCAAAGATATGGATTTGAGGTTAAGTTTTTCAAGACTGTCTTCCTTGCCGATGGCTTTTAACTTCGACCGATGAGCATAATATGTGCAGGCCACAATGACATCGGAACCTGCCATTAAAAATTCGTAATGAAGTTCTTTGACTGCCGCCGGATACTCTAAAACAACTTCCGGCACAAAAGGTCCCGCTTTTAAATACCCTCTTCTTTCCAACTCAAAGATATAACCTTCGGCCACCAATACGACACCCTTTTCCAGTCGTTCGATTAGAGTTTCTTTTTTATTTTTCATGGTTGCTCCTTTTATCATTTCCTTGTCAGGTAAAATTTTATTCTTCCTTTTCTATAATTCAAAATATAATTGAGCCTTCGGAGGGTTTTTTTCTAAATCGTTAAGTATTAGCGGATTGGTCTTCGCTCTCAGCGACGATATAGAAAAACTTCCCGACCCCTCATATAATTAGCATTATTCTAAACATTCCCTTTCAAAAAAGGAATTCTCATCAACTCTTTGAAAAACAAGTTCTGAGAAAATCCCCATGTCGGCTGAATTATTCCCACAAATTTTCAGTCGGAAAATTCATTTCTTCAATAAAGCTGTCGAAAAAATCAGCATGCCCTGACAGTTCCAGGTGTTCCAGTTCTGCTGCAATTTCAGCAGATCTTTCCCAATAACGTTTTGATAAAAGGACCATGTTTGCGCCGGTTGACGCGGCATTGCCGAGGGATATTATTTTTTCCGGGTTTACCATGGGCAGCAAACCGATGCGCATGGCGCTGAGAGGATGAACATAGTTGCCCAGGGCGCCGGCCAAATAGACATCATCTATATCTTCAATATTTGCTCCCATTGTTTTTAAAAGGATTTTAATTCCGGAAGCTATAGCGGCTTTGGCAAGTTGCAGCTCTCGGATATCTTTCTGGGTCAGAACGATGGGCTCGCCGTCAAGGCTGTACCGGGGAGAAGCTAAAAGAAACTCATGGATTTCATTTTCTTGGGTTTGAATCACCCTGGCTGTCATAGAGTTTCTTTTTTTGTGATGATCGGGCGGATAGATCAGACCTTCCGAGCTTACAATATTATGGTGCAGCAACAAGGCAGTCAAGTCTACCAGACCGCTGCCGCAAAGCCCTTTTGGTTTTATATTTCCGATGACATTGTAGAAGATGTCGTTTTCTTCAAACCGGAGACTCTCAATGGCTCCTGCCTTGGCAATCATTCCATGTGAAATTCTAGCGCCTTCCAGTGCCGGACCCGCTGCCGCACTGCAAGTGAGTATTCTGTTTTTATTTCCCAAAAAAATCTCACTATTGGTTCCTAAATCCAAACCCAGCAACAGCTTGTCATCCTGCTCGGCTGCGCCGGATGAAAGAATAAAACCGATGAGATCGCCGCCGATATATCCCGATTTAGCAGGCATCACGTAAAGCATGGCATCGGGATGCATTTTCAGTCCGATATCCCGTGCGCGAAATGTCATGCCTTCTGTGATTAAGGGGGTAAAAGGGGCTTCTGCAATTCCGCTGGGATCCAGGCTCAGCATAAAATGCTGCATGGTGGTGTTTCCGGCAGCCACCGCAACGAGTATATCTTTTAGTTTTAGCCCAAAAGAATCAAGCAGGCGATTGGTAATGAGGTTCAGATCGTCTACCAGAAGTTTTTGCAAATGCTTGAGACGTTTGGGGTCTCCCTTTATATATTGAATGCGACTGATAACGTCGGCCCCGTATTTTCGCTGCGAATTGAACCTGGAAATTACCGCCACTTCCTGGCCTTCCATTAGGTTTACAAGTTTGCCCACCAATGTGCTGGTTCCAAGATCAAAGATCAGTCCGAATACGCCGCCGATATGATCCCGTGGCTGCCATTCCACCAAACAGTTGTTATGGATAATCGCTGCTCCGTCGAAGTTGGTGGTTCTCAAGTCTTTATAAAGTTTCGAGAGACAGCGATAGGTCATCTTTAAGTCATGAAACTCAGGGCTTAACACATCTCTAATGCGATGAACGTCGGAGAGAGAATTTTCTAGACTTGGCGGCGGGATAGTTGCCAGGCGTCTTTCAACAAGCGGGGCAAGCTCCACAGGAGGCATATGTCCATGTTTTAGAATCTGAAAAAATTCCGTCTCTACATTTACTTCTTCAGTATAGATTGTAAGATTTTTTTGAATTTTGGTTTGACATGCCAAGCGAACCCCTTTTTCCAATTCGTCGGGATCTAAAAGCTCAATGGTTGCTTTCGAAGGCTTGCCAAGGGGAGTAATCACCCTGATTTTGCACTTTCCGCATTTACCGAGACCGCCACAATCCCCTTCCAGTTCGATTTCCGTATTCTGAAGTGCATTCCATACGGTCACCCCCCGCTTGACTTCCAACCAGACATCATTCGGTAAAATATTGAGCCATACCTTTTTTTTGATGCCCTTTTTAGGCAGCTTTCGTTTATCCAGCTCCTTTTGCATGAGATTGTAATTTCTCTTAATCGTCAACGCCGCTTTTACTCGGGC
>JASFGF010000168.1:0-6466 GCA_050123915.1 Desulfobacterales bacterium
TTAATCATGATCGTGTTCCTAACGTGAGCGTTTATATCAATCAGTGAATACATTTTTCTATAGCGAAATCGGCGGCATTTAAAATTGAATTTCTGCTGTTTGTCGAAAATTCCGGCTGCGTTTAAAACGACCGCATCCTGTGATTGATTTCCAGTCGCTCCAGGCTCATCCGCACCACCGCTTCGAGAAGAGGCTTTTGATCGAGATATTGACTGAAAAAGGTGTTGACGTCTTCCGGGTTTGACAAACCGGACACCGGAACGATCCCTGCGATGACCCGCTCGAACAGCAGAGGATGAAGGACTTCCAGTGAATCGACATGGTCTGCAAACCACTGCCACATGGCGCCGGTGGCATACGGGTTTGCCGCCGCCGCGGTCATGGGAACGAACCGGTTCCTCCCAGGAACCTTTTCCAGGGAATACGCTAACGCCTTATGAATCAGGTCAAGGTCCCGGAAACATCCCAGGGCCGCAAGGATCTGAAGGCGTTCGTGTTCACTGTCGCAGGATTCGAACCGTCGGATGAGCCATTTAAGGGTATCTGTCCCGCCGGCCAGCGCGCCGGCCATGAGCACGCTCTTTAAAATGTCCGGATGGATTGCCTCGCCCTTTAGCAGTGCCTCGAACTGGCCGGCGGCAAACTCAGCCGCCGGGGTCGACCCGAAAACCACGGCATACCAGAGAATATGATCCCTGAGCAGGGACGTGGTGAGGGGTTCATCAGGTACCGGGAGATATCCGATGGCCGACAGTGTCTTTTCAAGCATGGATCTTCCAAAGGAGCCGATCGATTCCTGACGGGAACCGTCAAAGACCAGGTAGGCCCGGAACAGGTTGTCCGCCATGCTGCTCAAAGGGAGATAGGCGTCTTCCTCGAGGTAGTTGTTCAAAAATGCCAGATAGTCTTCAATGGAGACTGCATTGCATTGAACCTGGGCAAAAAGGTCGTTTTGAAGGCCCCACCTGTCTTCAGGAGAAAGCGCTTTATCCGCAACCCGTTGGCCGATGGCCGCCAGATCTTCCGGCGTCCGGTACGCCACCCTGTAAAATCCGGTCTGACCGGCGTTGACCTTGTAAGCAACGCACGCCGCCCCCAAATCGATCCGTGTGGATGTTTCTTCCAAAAGGATTGAGATTCTCCTCGAATTGCCGGTTTCGTCATAGATGGTGAGGGTCACCGGTATTTGCCAGGTTTGATCGGAGGTGTTCTCAAGATAGGTGAACCGCTTCTGGGTCAACGTGAGGTCGCGTCCGTTTCGCCGGGCCTGAACCAGGGGATGTCCGGGTTGTTCGATCCAGCTCTTCATCAAAGCGGTCACCGGCTTTCCGGATGTCTCTTCCAGAGCTTCCCAGAGATGATGACTGGCAGCGTTTTTATATTCGAATGCCTTCAGATAGTGCTGCAATCCTTTCCTTAAATCGTCTTTGCCGATGTATCCTTGAACCACACGTAAAATGCTACTCCCTTTGCTGTAAATGATCGGTGCGGTGCTGGTGTTGATAACCACGTGTTCTCCGCCCGGTATTTCAATGGCACAGGTATCGTTCAGGCCGTCGCGCCCCATGGCCGGCGCGG
This sequence comes from Desulfobacterales bacterium, assembly GCA_050123915.1. Taxonomy (GTDB): domain Bacteria; phylum Desulfobacterota; class Desulfobacteria; order Desulfobacterales; family UBA11574; genus UBA11574. Next base: position 1,579 of record JASFGF010000168.1, read on the forward strand.
TTTGTCCCAAAAGAAACTGGTCCCAGACCTGCCATGTTGGGTGAAAGTGGTCCACGACACCATATGCAAAATAGGTGGCAAAACTCTCGTTCAGCCAGAGGTATTTCCAGTCGGACGGCGTTACAAGGTTGCCGAACCACTGGTGGGCGATTTCGTGGGCAATGACATTGCAGATGCTCATTTCACCCGACTTGGAGGTCACTTCCGGATAGTGAAGGATCAGGTTTTCTCTGAAGGTGATCGCCCCCCAGTTCTCCATGGCTCCGAATGCAAAATCCGGGACGGCAATCAAGTCCATCTTGGACAGTGCGTAGGGTATTTGATAATAGGTTTCACAAAACTCGAGCGCCTTCCGGCCGAATTCCAACCCGAACCCACCGTAGGGTCCCCGGCCCGGCAACGTCACGGACCTCACCCGTGGGTCGGTGTCATGGTCTGTCAGGTGGAACTCACCGACGCCGAAAAACAGAAGATAGGTGGACATCGGCGGTGTGGTTTCAAATTGAACCTGTTTTTTCCCGCCAGCCAAAGGTTTTTCTTCCACTACCGGTCCATTGGACAATGCCACAAGGTCTGCGTCCACAATCATTTTAATGTCAAACAGTGCTTTTTGAGACGGATGATCCATACAGGGAAAGGCCCGGCGTGCATCGCTTTCCTGAAACTGAGTGACTGCAATGGTTCGTTTTTGACCGTTGGTTTCAAATGTGCTGCGATAAAACCCGGCCATCTTGTCGTTGATCCACCCCTGATAATCGATGGTCAAAAAAAACGTGCCGGACATGGTTTCGGGAAGGTCGATCTTGAGTTCCTCTTTTTCCGGATTTATCTGAAAGGTACATGGGATGTTTTTGTCATCCATCTGAAGTTTACAGCTCCAGACAGCCAGGTCCAGGACATTCAACACCACCTGTTCCACCGGTTGCCGTGATTGAAGTTCGATAACAACCTGTCCGGAAAATCGAAAATGAACAAGGTCGGGTTCCAGACGAAGCGTGTAACGGACGGGGTGGACAACATTCATGGGTACCTCCAAAAAGAGACGTTCTGGATAATATGAAAATGGTTTTGGGCCGCTGTGCACAGGGTATACTCCCCCATGAACACGTGTGTTTTTTGAATCGCTAACGCATGTATATCATAATTTAATTTTTCAACTCAAGTTTGATGGTTTCGTAAAAAGTAATATTTTCCTTTTTACGAATGTTTTAAGTTTTAGGTATTAAAACTATAATATCACCCGTTACACATAAACCTAAAACGTAATGAGTTCGACTTTTTACGAATCATCGAATTTCGCATCCTAATTTCTGAATAATAAACTTAACTTAGTCCCTGTAGAAAAATGAATATAGACCAGATAGAATAAAGTCGAACAGTAAAGCTGCATTTAGAACAATTGGGGTAAGAAATTTGAGTTGTAAAAATTAAACCGAAGGGTTAGTGCCCCTGCCCTGCCGCCGATGAATTTTCTCGAATGCCCCTTCAACGGCATGTTTCAACACTTCGAATTTAACCGGCTTGCAAAGATGACCATCAAACCCGACATCTTTAAGCTGATCCGAATCCAGTTCTGTAAGGTATCCGGAGAACGCGTAAATAACAGAAGTTTCATTAATTTCTCTAATCTGTTTACACAATTGGGTGCCGTCGATCTCCGGCATCATCAAATCTGTTATGATGAGCGGGAAATATTCTTTTTGTGCAATCTCTAAAGCTTCTTTGGCATCTCCGGCAAGTTCAACGTCGTATCCCAGCATCATCAACATCTCTTCTACGGTATCTCTTAGTATTTCTTCATCATCCACAAACAGAACCCTTCTCGGCAGTGTCGTCATTTGTGTTTTCCTTGTCAGCAATATAATTAATGGATGAGACCTTTTAAAAGAAGTGTTAAACTTAAGCAATAATCAAACTATGATTTTATGAACCTTTGAAGGTGAAACCATGAAGACGTCGAGTTTGAATCCGTCATTCAATCTTTTGTTTTGCCCGTATACGCAACATTTCTACACCCATGTCCCAACACAAAGCTATAAATATTATCCATACCACTCCCCATAACAGGACAAAAGTATAAAATGGATATAAACGAGCAAACAGGCTAAAAATACCAAAATAAAACATTAATTTCATGATTCACACCTCCGATAAATAGAAAAAGCCCATCTTCTCGAGAAAAGAAATAACGCGGGTGTTCAACATATCCATTTGTCGGGTAATCCCGTCGCCCATGATTACCGGACCGATGGCTTTAAGTCCCACTCTCTCGAGAAGGTTGCCTTTTTCATAACAACACTAATATCGGCAAAACATAGGGAAAAGTTTAGCCCGATGTGTTTAGAACCCTTCTCAAAAACAGTCTAAGCGCCCATGACTGTGTTGCGAAACGATTAAAAATTATAGCGTACATTGATAACAGGTTAAATTATTTGAATTTTAATACTTTTCCTTTAAATTTACTGAAATATGTGATATTATAACTCAATTCTTTCCATTTCTCACAAGGCGGAACAGGCTGTAAAAATTAACACCTGATAACAGGTTCAAAACAACAAAGTGTAGCCAAAATGAAACAAGTAAAAGACCCAATGCCCGCTTTTAGCGAACTCAGCGAAAAAGAATTGATCGAACTGTCCAGTCGGGCGAAAATCGATAAATTGGAGACGGGTGAAATTTTTATAAAAAAAGATGATCCCGATCAAATGGCATTTGTTATCCTGGACGGAAAGATAAGGATGGTTCAAGGCCCCAAAACGCGTCAAAAATCCGTTGCCGTTTTTTCAAAAGGTGACTGGATTGAAGCCGTAGCCCTTGTCAGAAGCCCGTTGCGAATGACATCCGTCATTGCTGCCGAACCGACCCGTATCATGGCTTTGGATAAAACCACCATTGACAGTCTGAATGACAAGACGCAACTGTCCGTTTATAAACGTCTGGCACACCTATCCGCCGAACGCGTCCGCCGACTCAAAAAGAGTGAAAACAACCTCATTGCGAAGAACATGCAGTTAAAAGAAGATATTTTCAATTACCGTTCCCCGTTGAAAACAGATTTTCACCAGTCGGAAATGATTAAAGGCATTATCAAGAAAGTTCCGCGATTGCCGGCATTTGCAACCACCCTATCCGGCCAGCTTCCTACAAAGGATCTCGTTGATCAGATTAAACGAGACCCGGCTCTCGTTGCCATTGTATTGAAAACCATCAATTCCGCATTCTACAGTTTTCAAAAAAAAATTGCCGATATTCACCATGCTGTTGTTCTTCTTGGATTTGAACAAATATACCAGGTCGTCATTGCTGAGGGCATTCGCCGCACCATGCCGAATACACCCAAGTTTAAGACACTGCACCTTCATTCTGAAATTATCTCGCATATCGCATTTATGCTCTCATTAGAGTCACGCCATGGCCATCCAGCCGAAATCGCCTCGTTTGGTCTACTGCACGAAATTGGCCAGATCGTCATCCAGTTGCTCGAAGATCAGAATCCCAGGTTGGCGGCACTTATTAAGGTCCTGGACCAGGCTCAACTGGGATCTCTTTTACTTAAGGAGTGGAATCTGCCGGATGTTTTGTGGAAAAGCGTCGAGTTTCAATCCTATCCCGAGTTTTCTTCACCGCATCACATCCCCGAAGAATTAATATACAATGTCACGTTACTGTATCTTAGCCATCTTTGTTATGACTTGTTTCAAGGCAATAAAAAACAAACACGATCAACAACGTTTCTCGATGAATATATAGAGCTGACAAACTGGCAGGGATTGACCCTTGACCAAATCGCCAGAGAACGGCTGTTGCCGGCAATGGTGAAAAAAATCAATACGTACCCGTTACCTTTGCGGCAACTTATCGAAAAACAAACATAAATAGGTGGCTATTATGAGTCGGATGCTCGTTGGAAAAACCTTATTGGTGATGCTTCTTAGTGTCGCTTTCATTATGTCAGCCTCCACTACTTCTGTGTTTGCCGATACGCGATATGTTTCTGATCGGCTCATTATTTCCGTTCGCGATGGACAAAACCCGGATGCTGCTGTTTTAGGGTATATCGAGACTGCAACACCGGTCGATATACTCGAGGAGAAAGAAGATTTTTTAAAAATCAGAACCGAAGATGGCCTTGAAGGGTGGGTTCGGGCACAATATATCGTTTCAGAAAAACCCAAGGTTCTGATCATCGAAGATTTAAAGAATGAAATCAAGGTGTTAAACAAGGATTTTGAAAATCTTAAAAATGGTCAAGATGATACTTCAAATACGTTATTGAAAACAAAGAAAATGTATCAGGAAAAAATCGAAGAGTTAGAAGAAGAAGTCGATATTAATCAGAAATTTGCTGCCAAAGCAAAAAATGACTTCATACAACTTAATAAAAAATATACAAGTCTTCTCAAGCATTCAACAAACACGGAAGAACTGATCAGTCAAGTAGACAAGTTGAAGAAATTAAATGCCGAATTGAACACCGAAGTCAAACGCCTTGGAAAAGATCGGAAAAACCCTTTGAAATCGAATAGAATACAATCGTTTATTGCAGGAGCAGGGGTTTTGCTTTTTGGATTCATACTCGGTGGATCGGTAAGGAAAAAAAAGAGATCCAGATTTATTTGACCCCAATCTTAAGTTTTCCATCCTTAATAATCAACAACATCGATACAAGCGGCAGTCGGTATAACTTTTAATGATGTTGCCCATCAATCATCGTTATATGTATTCAAAAAAAAGATATAAATTTTACCATGGCATCGTGTCCCTATATTTTGGGGTTTGCGGACTTTCTGAAATGATATCAATGATAGGCAATCTTTTTTATTTTGGTTGCGGCACTCGAATTATAGGCAACAGCGTTTAAACCAGTTCAAGGGCACATGCCATGGAA
>JASFGF010000169.1:0-6428 GCA_050123915.1 Desulfobacterales bacterium
TGTTACTCGACTTAAAGGGGGAGATCCTTTTATATTCGGCCGCGGCGGCGAAGAAGCTGAGATTTTGATTCATGCAAACATTCCATTTGAAATTGTACCTGGAGTCACTTCAGCGATTGCAGTACCGGCCTATGCCGGAATTCCATTGACGCACAGGAAATTTACATCCACTTTGGCCTTTGTCACCGGCCATGAAGATCCCACAAAAAAAGAATCGAGTATTGATTGGAAAGCTCTTGCCAAGGGAATCGGGACCCTTGTTTTTCTGATGGGGGTCAAAAACTTGCATCATATCAGAGAAGGTCTGATCAGTCACGGTATGCACCCCGATACGCCTGCAGCCCTTATCCGATGGGGAACCACCGCCCGACAAGTCACTGTTACAGGAACAATCGACACGATTGTTGAAGTCAAAAATGCCAACGATATCAAACCCCCTGCTATTCTTGTTGTCGGTCACGTCGTCGGGTTAAGAGAAAAAATAAAATGGTATGAAACCAGACCCCTGATGGGACGACGCATCGTGGTGACCCGAGCCAGGGAACAGGCCAGTGACCTGGTGAATCGCCTTTGTGATTTAGGTGCAGAATGTTTGGAGTGCCCGACGATAACGGTCGTCCCACCGGATGACTTAAAGCCTCTGGATATGGCCATTGAAAATCTTTTTTCTTATGACTGGCTGATGTTCACCAGCATCAACGGTGTTAATTTCTTTTTTAATCGCCTTTTTGAAAAAAACAAAGATGTTCGAGCTCTGAATCATGTCCGAACAGCGGTTATCGGGCCGGCTACGGCCAAAAGACTTTTCGATTTTGGATTCCAAAGCGATATTGTTCCTGAAAGTTATAAGGCCGAATCCGTTGTTGAGGCATTTGCCAAAGAAGATATCATCGGAAAAAAGATATTGCTGGCACGTGCTAAAGAAGCAAGGCAGGTATTGCCGTTAGAGTTGACAAAAATGGGAGCTGTTGTTGATGATGTTGCAACATACTGTAACCATGCGGTAAAAGACGACGCTGATATCGTTTTAAAACGACTTAAAAACCACACCATAGATATGATCACATTCACAAGCTCGTCCACCGTAAAAAACTTTCGCGTCCTTCTTCCATCTGAGGGTTTGACCAACCTGATTCAAGGTGTCACCATTGCCTGCATCGGTCCCATAACTGCCGATACCGCCCGCAACCTTGGATTCGATGTCCATATTGTTGCCGAATCTTACACCATTGCCGGACTGTGTGAGGCGATTCAGCAATATTATCACCCAAGCTGAGCGTTTAAAAATTAAATTCGGAATAAAAGTTTTTGAGAGTAAAAAATGACAATACATACACACAATCATGTTGAAACATATAATGGTCTCGTGGGGCTGGGTTTCGACCGTGAAACCGATGAAAATACGATAATCTATTATCTTCAGAAATTCTCCGATGACACGCTCATGGAAGAATTGATCCCGAGACTGTCCCATGAAGAGCTGGAAGACATTTTTTCTCTGCTGACACGGCTCCTTAAAAAACATCTTAAGGACCCGGAGTATCATCGCCTTTTTTTAAAAGACGATCATCCATAGTTAAAATCCTGGCCCAGAAAACCAGACTTTGCTTTGCCCTGAAAGAGGCTGTTTAAAGTTATACAAGTTAAAAGTGTCTAAAGTGATCTAAAGTGCCTAAAGTTATGGAGTCGCTTTCAGCCGTCGTAGCCGTAGGCTACTATGGCGACGTCGGCTCGCTCCGATGATTTTATATAATTGTCAGAATTCCCTAACTTTAGCTCACTTTAAACTTTAGTTCACTTCACACTCTTCCAGCGATTCTTCAGACAGAGTCACAAATCTCTGATCTGACTCAGAGTAACAGGTCTTCAATGTAAAATATAAACCGGGAGATAAAGTAATGTTTACTGAAAAACAGCTGGACAGGTATGCAGATGCATTACTGTGGGGACTAAAAACTGCCAGAACCAAAAAATTTAAAAAAAATGACATTGTGCTCATCCGTTATGATCTGCCTGCTGTCCGGCTTGCCGAAATTGTTTATGCAAAACTTGTGAATATGGGGATTCATCCTGTCCAGCGCACAAACCTCACCGCAAATATGGAGCAGCACTTTTTTGAACAATCAAATAACAAGCAGATTATTTTCCAGCCGCCCGGTGAAAGAGAACTTTTTAACCGTTTAAACGGCGGAATTTTTCTATATGCGCCTGAATCCATAACACATTTGAGTCATATCGATTCAAAAAAGATCGGCAAGGCTGCCGTGGCCCGAAAATATTTACGCGATATACTCGATGCCCGGGATCAGGCGGGTGATTTCGGATGGACCCTTTGCGTCTTTCCAACAAAAGAATTGGCCAGACATGCCAAACTTTCAATGAAAGCTTATACGGCGCAAATCATTAACGCATGCTTTCTGAACAAAACTTCACCGGTTTCCCATTGGCAGGATATTTTTAATGGTGCAACATCCATTAAAAAATGGCTCAACAGCATGAATGTGAATGCCTATCATGTAGAATCAGAAAATGTAGATCTTACGATAACACCCGGAGAAAAAAGAAAATGGATCGGCATTTCAGGCCATAATATCCCGAGCTTTGAAATATTTCTTTCACCGGACTGGAGAGGCACCCGAGGGATATACTTTTCAAATCAGCCCTCATTTCGCAGCGGCAACTATGTCAAAGGGGTAAGGCTTGAATTTAAAAAAGGCGCTGTGGTCAACGTCAACGCACAAAAAGGAGAAAATTTTGTCAAAAAACAACTCTCAATGGATAAAGGCGCTAACAAAGTGGGTGAATTTTCTTTAACAGACAAAAGATTCTCAAGGATCGACACCTTCATGGCAAACACACTTTTTGATGAAAACTATGGCGGTAAATACGGAAACTGCCATCTGGCACTGGGTTCTTCTTATGCCGATACATATAACGGCAATCAAAAGGAATTGACCAAAGAAAGAAAGAAAAGCCTTGGTTTCAACGATTCAGCCCTCCACTGGGACCTCGTCAATACTGAAAAGAAAAGAGTTACCGCCCATCTTGCATCCGGTAAAAAGGTAACCATCTATGAAAACGGCAGGTTTGCGATCTAGGTCTCGATTATTTCAGGAGGCAGGGTGTTTTATTTATGGTAACGCGATGTTATACTTTGTATTTGCCGAAGTCCTCAGGATTAAGGTTCTCAAGATATTCCGCCCATTTTTTTCCGTCTTCGCTTTTGTTTAAGACTTCATAATCTCCATCGACCATCTGAGATTTATCAAAGATTTTATCATCCACATAAATCGGCGCACCAAACCGAAGGGCGATGGCAATCGCATCGCTGGGGCGGGCATCCATGTCAAAACTTTTATCTTTGGATTCAAAATATATTCTGGCATAAAATGTGTTATCTTTTAAATCACACACTTCAACCTTGGACACCACCATCTCCAGATTGTCGATAAAATTTTTAAAAAGGTCATGGGTCATAGGCCGGTCGAATTTGATGTCTCTGAGTGCTGATGCAATGGATGTCGCTTCGAGTAAGCCGATCCAAATCGGCACCGCTTGATCACCTTTAACCGACTTTAAAATAATTATCGGTGTATTTGACGTCGGATCTATTGCCATACTTGCTATGTTTACTTCATGCAACATAACTTTTTTCTCCTCTCAAACCAAAAGGAATTGGTTCTTTACCGTTTGTTTCGCCCCACAGTGAATGGGAAAATGTTTTTAAAATTCTGACATTAACCAATTGACCCATCACGTTTTTATTACAGAAATCCGTATCATCATTACTGTAAAAGTTTACAATCTTGTTTGTTGATGTCCGGCCTGTCCATTGGGCATTTTGACTGCTTTTCGGTATATTGATTTGGTTCTGTTTTTTGCTGAAACCTTCCACAAGGACCGATTGTATCGAGTCTTTTAGTGTTTTGTTTTTACGGGTGGTGATTTGATCTTGCAGATCCAGAACCTCTTGTAATCTTTGTTTCTTATCATCTTCCAGGATTTTGTCCGAAAATCGGGCGGCTGAAGCGTTCGGGCGATCGGAATATTTAAAGGCAAACAAACCATCAAATTCCACCATCCCAATCAAATCAAGGGTTTCTTGAAAATCCGTCCTTGTCTCTCCTGGAAAACCTACGATGATATCAGACGTAATGGCGATGTCAGGACAAGTATTACGCAGTTTTTCAACTTTTTCAAGATATATCTCCCGTGTATATTTTCGGTTCATCCTTTTTAGAATCCTGTTTGAACCCGATTGTACCGGCAAATGAATATGATGGCATAATTTGTCAAGGTCATTAAAAGCATGGATAAGATTTTCCGAAAGATCTTTTGGATGTGAAGTGGTAAACCGGATTCTCAAAAGTCCGTCAATGTCGTTAACACGTCGTAAAAGCTCGGGAAATGTCAAAAGACTTTCTTTCATCCCATAGCTGTTAACATTCTGCCCGAGCAAGGTTACCTCCCGCGCTCCTGCTTTGACAAGCCTTTGGATTTCGTCGATAATATTTTCCGGCTCCCTGCTGGTTTCCCTGCCCCGAACATATGGAACGACGCAATACGTGCAATAATTATCACATCCTTGCATGATGGTCACAAAACGAGTGACGTCGCTCGTATCATACCCGTCAGTTGAAAAATCAATTTCTTTAATCTTATCAGATATATGAATGTCGACAATACGGCATTTTTTAGATGAAATAGCCTGTATGGCATCGGGCAAACGGTCAATGGCATGTGTGCCGAAAACAAGGTCGAGATACGGTACGCGCTCTAAAATCTTTGCACCTTCCTGCTGCGCCACACATCCGCCCACCCCGATGATCAAATCAGGCTTTTTTTTCTTCAGGCCGGTCAGCCGTCCTAAAAAGCTGAACACTTTATGCTCGGCCTTTTCCCTGATGGCACATGTATTGACGATAATCAGATCCGCCTTCTCTAAAAACGGGGTCATTTCATATTGTAATGACTTTAGCCCATTTGCGATTTGTTCGGAGTCATAAACATTCATCTGACATCCGATGGTATTGATGTATAAATATTTTGTTTTCATATTTTTGAATAGTTCAGTATGTTGAAACAAATCAATTTCATGGGTTTTCGCTTTCAGCTACACCCAACAAGAAAGCGCTTCAGGTGTGATGAAATTTTTGGCTGGAAGCGGCCATATTTATAAAAAGATCTATGGCTTCTAACTTTTTATAAATGATATTTTACGGAATCATCGATAATAATGTCTTTTTTAAGATCCTGCAAAATGGTGTCAACCTCATCTTCACATCCGGGAGCAATTCGGAGCAGTACGACACCTTGATGGGGATCGATGGTGGTCAATGTTGCGATACCGTCATATGCTTCTAAAATAAATTTTAGAAAACAGATCTCTCTGCGATCAATGCGAAGAATTTTTTTTATGGTTTCCAAAATAAAAGCTGTTTGCTCAATTTTTACATGCGATACGGATATGGCATTTATTTGAGTACCATTATATCCATCTCCTTATCAACCAAAAAGTCCGGATGAACAAGTTTCGCACCCTTTGTCTTAGCAACGATTATACAACATAGCAGGCTGAAACCTCTCATATTTTCCGAAGTTTCACAAAAATTGCGCGTTGACATCGCACAGTTCCCCGGTATATGAATTCTATATAGTATCCATCCATAAATATAGCGGAATGAATGATTTTTTTAAATCGGATGCTGTTTGAGTAGCTTAGGGATCGTTAGAAAAAACAGGTGCATACCGAAATCGTATTCTTAAAATAATTTTAAAATGATGCAGAGAACCTTTTGATATTTCAAAGATAGATTCCTGTTTTTTTCTTTACGATCCCTTGCCGCGAGTTCATGCGGTTTAAAAATAGATTATCCATGTAGCGTTTGTTAAAGAAACTCCCCGGCCCCGACTTAATTTTTGGGCAAGCTAATTTAGACAATTTAGGACAAACGATCTTTTAATGAAAAAAGAGTGGTTAATACTTCAGCCTGACATTCATTTGGTCGAAAAACTTTGCGGTATACTGAATTGCCATCCAGCCGTTGCCTCAATCTTGATCAATCGTAATATTATTTCCACAGAAGAGGTTTCAAATTTTTTCAATACATCCCTCGACCATTTAAGCCCGCCCTTTTCCATAAAGGATATGGATGTCGCGGTTGACCGAATTGTAGAAGCCATCACACGCAAAGAAAAAATTTTGATCTTTGGCGATTATGATGTCGACGGAATTACCGCCACAACCATCCTTTTGGAATTTCTTCACTCCGTCAATGCGGATGTGTCTTACTATATTCCTCACAGAATAGCGGAAGGCTTTGGTCTGAAAAAAAGACATATTTCAGATGTCGCGGTGCTCAACGGCATACACCTCATTATCACCGCAGACTGCGGGTCCGAAGGTCAAGATGCGGTTAACGCCGCAA
>JASFGF010000170.1:0-6370 GCA_050123915.1 Desulfobacterales bacterium
ATTAAATCATACGTTTGGTATCGATGATTTGTTGGTTTATCTAAACAATAAGCATAAAAAGGAAAATATTCATGAGAAATAAAACCTATGTTACTGCAATTATTCTAATAATAACATTAGTTGGTGCAATACCCAGTGTTAATGGAGCGGAAATCGAAGGGGTTCATTTTGAAAACACCTACGAGACACAAGGGATTCGGATGAAGATTCAGGGTGCGGGACTGCTTCGGTATCTCGGTTTTATCAAAGCCTATGTCGGTGCGCTTTACCTGGAAGAAGGAAGTTCCCCAAATAATGTTCTTTCTGACATACCCAAACGCCTGGAGGTTGAGTATTTCCATGCCTTGAAAGGGAAAGATTTCGGGGTTTCAACAAACAAAGTGATAGCAAAAAACACGGATGTACAAACCTTGGAAAAAATTCGACCACAAATCGATTATCACAACTCACTTTATGAGGATGTCCAACCTGGAGACCGGTATTCATTGACATATATCCCGGGAAGGGGCACAGAGCTGGCATTAAATGGAAAAACCAAGGGCATTATCAAGGGTGCTGATTTTGCGTCCGCCCTTTTTTCGATGTGGTTGGGGGAATTCCCCATGAACGAACCCTTTAAAAGGCAGTTGTTGGGGTTAAAATGAAAACTGTGGCCCAAAAATCTATTCCGTTACATAAAAAGATTGCTTATGCTGCACCAGCTTATGCCCTTGCAGTGGTGGGGATACCGATTTATGTATATATACCAAAGTTTTATACGGATATTATCGGGGTCAATGTTGTGCTAATGGGCTATATTCTCTTGAGTGTTCGAATCTTCGATGCCATAACGGATCCGGCCATAGGTTTCATTTCGGATCGAACGAAAACTTCGTTTGGCAGGAGACGGCCTTTTATTGCCGGAGGGTCTTTTTTCGTTTCACTGTCGATGTACTTTTTGTTAAATCCGCCTGAAGCTTCTGCATCATATTCTGCCATATGGTTCGGTATATGTATCTATGCGTTGTTTTTTTTCTGGACACTGGTCAGTGTGCCTTATGAATCTTTGGGTCCTGAAATCACCTTTGATTATAACGAAAGGATGTCTTTATTTGGCGTGCGGGATGGGTTTTTGATTGCCGGAACTCTCGCTGCTGCAAGTTCACCGGCTCTGGTTGAGTGGCTGTTTAATCTTTCAAATACTGCTCAGGGAGAAAGGGCCAAATTTTTCTGGATTGCCGTAATTTATGCACCTCTCGTTGTCGGTTTTTCATGGTGGTGTGTGCTTTCCATAAAAGAGTTGCCTCACAAACGTTCAAATCTTCCTATGGGGGTTGTAAAGGGGCTACGGCAAACAGGTCGCAACCGACCGTTTGTCATTCTCCTCATTGCATACACCATAAGTGCCATTGGGAATAACCTTCCGGCCACTTTGATTCTTTTTTACGTAGAATATGTGCTACAATCTAATTTGGCAGACTTTTTTCTTCTGATATATTTTGTCACCGGTATTGTTTTTCTTCCAGGATGGATTTCGATTTCACGCAAGATTGGCAAAAAAGCAGCATGGTTGACGTCCATGGCCATCAATACGGGTGCTTTTTTCGGTGTATTTTTTCTTGGACCGGGAGATGCAGTGATCTACGGAGTACTGGTGTTTTTATCCGGGATCGGTTTCGGTGCCACCTTGGCGATTCCATCTGCCATACAGGCCGATGTCATTGACTATGATGAATGGGTAACCGGTGAAAGGCGTGAAGGACAGTACATTGGTTTATGGTCGATTTCAAAAAAACTCGCAGCGGCAGTCGGTGTCGGGGCCGGACTTTCGATTCTAGGTGCAGCAGGCTATACGCCCAATGTGGAACAATCTGAACAGGTAAAATTAGTTTTGAGAACGCTTTATGCATTGGTGCCGTCTGTTTGTAATTTGATCGCCATTTTAATTGCGCTGGCTTATCCGATCAGCAGAAAAGTTCATGAAAACATACGAAAAGCCATTGATGACCGAAACAAGGACATCTTTACGATCAATCCCATGAAACCAAAATCTTCGACGGTCTGATTGTGCACTTAAACGTCGCACCCGTATGTTGATAAATAACATCTGAATTAAGATCGGAAGGAGAGATGACATGGAAAATTTGATTTTTATATTCAGCCTCAATTTGGCTGCCGTTATCTTGATGATGTTTATCGGATGGTTACTCAGCCTTGTTCTTAAAAATGTAACGGTGGTAGATAGCTTGTGGGGATTGGGATTTGTCATGATTGCCTGGACAACCTTTTTTTTAACAGAGGGTTTTTTTGCGCGAAAACTGCTCATCGCATTTTTGGTGACGTTTTGGGGGGTGAGACTGAGTATTTATCTGACGTGGCGTAACTGGGGAAAGGGGGAGGATCCCAGATATGGTTTGTGGCGTGAAAAGAGCGGCAGGCATTTCTGGCTCGTAAGCCTTTTTAAGGTGTTTCTGCTCCAGGCTGTATTTTTGTGGGCCATTTCCATTTCAATTCAGTACGGTGCTGCGTCAAAGACACCGGAAATGATCACCTGGCTGGATTGGTGCGGTTTAATTCTTTGGGGGGTAGGTTTTATGTTCGAATCTGTTGGTGACTGGCAGTTGGCGGCATTTAAATCCAATCCTGCAAACAACGGAAAAGTCATGGATCAGGGATTGTGGGCCTATACCCGACATCCCAATTATTTTGGTGAGTGTCTTGTGTGGTGGGGAATTTTTCTCATGGCGTTTTCAACGCCATACAGCTGGTGGACCGTTTCGAGTCCGCTGATCATCACATTGGTGCTACTGAAAATGACAGGAATTCCACTTACAGAAAAAACCATCGTAACCCATCGTCCGGGTTACAAAGAATATATTCAGCGTACCAATGCTTTTATTCCCTGGTTTCCAAAAGCAAAGAAAAAACAAGGTGTTTGACAAACTCAGCAAGCATTCTAATTGCAAGGGGTTTTTGTTGAGCTCAAATAGGTGCGTTGATCAGACCAGAGGGGGAAGCAACGGCTCCCTTCGACACATGGGTTTGGTCAACAGCATTTGAACATCTCCGATATACCTTTCTGCAAAGCCCCCCTCACAATAGCAAAGATAATATTCCCACATTCGAATAAACGTTTCTGAAAATCCCATCGCACGAACGTCATCGATGCGATCAAAAAAACGTTTTCGCCATTCAGCCAGTGTTCGGACATAGTGCGGCGTGATATCTTCAAGATGAAACAGCTTTAGATCTGTTTTACGGCTTATGGAACACATCATCGCATGGATTGAGGGAATACAGCTTCCCGGAAATATATACCGTTTGGAGAAATCGACCGAGCGTTTATGGGCATCAAACATCTGATCGACAATGGTGATGGCCTGAAGAATCATCATGCCGTTCGCCTTGAGCAACCGACTACAGATTTGAAAAAAAGAGTCCAGATAATGATGGCCCACCGCTTCGATCATTTCAATGGAAACCAGTTTGTCAAATTTACCGCCAAGATGCCGATAATCTTTGCGAAGCAATTGGATTCGATGGGACACGCCGGATGCTGCAATGCGTTTTTCGGCCAAATCATATTGTTCATCGGAAATGGTTGTGGTGGTCACGCGACATCCGTAATTTTTTGCAGCATGGATGGAAAAACCGCCCCATCCGCTGCCGATTTCGATGACATGATCTTCGGGACAAAGCTGGAGTTTTCGGCAGATTCGATCGTATTTTGCTATAGAAGCATCTTCCAGAGTACTATTTTCGTTCTCAAAGATGCCACAGGAGTAGGTCAATGTTTTATCCAGAAAAAGCCGATAAAAATCGTTTCCCAAGTCGTAATGGACAACGATATTTTCTTTGCTGCCTTTCAAGGTGTTTCGTCGAAAGTAGTGATACAATCTATGAACAGGATCAGAGAGCCAAGACCAGCCTTTGTCCATTTTTTCCATCATTTGCTGGTTCAAGATCACCAGGCGTATGACATCGGTCAGATGGGATGTTGACCAAAGTCCGGCCATATAGGCTTCTGCAGACCCGATGCTGCCGCCAAACACGGTACTCGTATAAAATCGAGGGTGATGCACATGGATGGTGGCCTGCGAAGAACCCATTTTTGATAATTGACCAAATTGGTACTGCTGATTTTTTTCGACCAGGGTCAGTTTTCCGATCTTAAAATCTTTTATCAAGGCAAAAAAAAGTTTACGGGACAGTCTGTCGATAAAGGTTCCCCGAAGACATTTTAGGGCAGATACTTTATATGGCATGAGTGTTTCCGTCATAGGTCATTTCCTCTATTTGGCAGTGATCTTTTTTTGGGATGCGTAAAAAATGGGGTGTTTTTCAGCAGCAGACGCAGTGCCTGAAAATGGATCATTGTCGTCACTTTCATCGTCATTAACGGGTATTTCAACAGCATGCGGGTCAATGCTTTATGGCTGATGGGTCGCCTTTTCAGTATCAGACTGGCATCAAACAGCTTTTTACCTTTTTCCATATCGATCATATGAACACCAATGATGTCGCCGGGCACACGAAATCGCCAGTCGTATTGGATGTCCATATCAATAAACGGTGACACATGAAAAATTTTGTTGAAACGGTATCGGCGCCAATATTTAACAGGGTGTTCATTTTGGCTATCGCCGAATACATAACAATGGCGCTCTCCCCAGGGGGTATTGTGAATTTCAACCACAATGGTCTCGACCCTGATATCAGAAGCGTCGTAGCAGTAATAAAAAGTGGCCGGATTAAAGCAATATCCAAAATATCTCAAGTGGGTCAGCAGACGAATTGGCCCGTCCGGTCGGTTCCCAAGATGTGTTTGGACAAGATCCCGAACAGCGGTATCCATGGGCACGGAAGGATCGCCAAAATGATCTTTACGGCGAAAATAAGCAACATTTAATTTTTGGTATGACCACAGGGGGTGATGATCGAAAAGTGTGGGGAGCTCCTCAAGATCGAGAAACATAAAAAAGAGCCGGTATTGAAACATGTTCGAACGGGGTTTGAAGCGCCGATGCCTTACAGAGCCTTCATATATAGCGCTCTTTATCATGACAATGTTTTCCCGAAATGTTTGCAAACCGACAGGGCACTGTTCACGCCGTCCTCATGGAACCCGTAACCCCAGTAGGCCCCGCAGAAATAGGTCCGGTTTTTCCCGTTGATTTCATCCTGTTTGCGGCGCGCGCTTAAACTGTTTGGGTCATAGACCGGATGATGATAGATGATGCGTTGAATAATGCGGTCCGGGTGGATCTTCTCCGGCATGTTTAAGGTGACGCAGAACTCTTCCGTTGCTTTCAGGCTTTGTAGGATATTCATATCGTAGGTCAGCGCAACTCGCCCTTTTTCTTCTTTTGGGATGTGATAGTTCCAACTGGCCCAGGCCGTTCTTTTGGGTGGGAGGACCGATTTGTCGGTGTGCAAAATGGCCACGTTTTCCTGGTAAGGAATCGTTTCTAAAACGTCTCTTTCCAAGCCCGAAGGATCCGACAGCATCCGGAGGGCCTGATCGCTGTGAGCGGCGATGACCACCTGATCAAAGGTTGCCGTGTCTCCTCCTTTTGTGGTGATGTCGACTTTTTCCGGGAATCGTTTGACCGATACAACCGGTGAATTCAGACGGATCCGGTCTTTATACGGCCGGGTTAAGGGACCGATATACTGACTCGAACCCCCTTTGATGACGAGCCATTGCGGCTGATGACGTACATTCAAAAAACCATGGTTGTTAAAAAATTCTACCAGATATCGTGCCGGAAACTTTCTGAACTGGACAGGATCCGCCGACCAGATGGCTCCGCCCATGGGAATAATGAAATGTTCTATGAATGTATGGCTGTAATTCTTTTGTTCCAGATAGTCCTGAAGGGTGATGCTGTAATCATCGGTTCGAATGAGTTCCGATGCTTCACGCCGGAACCGAAGCGCATCCCAAAGCATCCTGTAAAATGAGGGACGGAAAAGATTTTTTCGCTGAACAAATAAAGCGTTCAGGGTGCTGGGGGAAAAAACCAGACCCGTTTGATCGCATTGAACACTGAAACTCATGTTCGACGGTTGCCAGGCCACTCCGAGTGACCGCATCAATTTGATAAAATTCGGGTAGGTCTTTTCATTGAATACGATAAAACCGGTATCCACAGGATATGAAATGCCCGCGGTCGAGACATCTATGGTGTGGGTGTGCCCGCCGATGTAGTCATCGGCCTCATACATAACAATGTCATGGTCTTGACTCAACAAATATGCGGATACCATTCCGGAGATGCCGGAACCAATAACTGCAATTCGCATTGATGTTACCCCTCTTTAAGTAAGGTTTAAGACGATGTGTTGCGGCAATTGTAGGTCGCCAAACCACGATTCACAAGTATCGGTA